>NZ_JBVIIM010000003.1:436084-539930 GCF_055569765.1 Streptomyces sp. NPDC031365
AGGGAGGGGGGGGGGGGGGGGGGGGGGGGGGGGGGGGGGGGGGGGGGGGGCCCGTCCCCCCCCCCCCCCCCCCCCCCCCCCCCCCCCCCCCCCCACTGCGGGCAGCCGGGCCACCGACCCCCACCTCACTGCGGCGGTCGTGCCTCCCCCAGTGCGTCAAGGGCCCGGAAGGCACCTGGCGAACGCCGGGCAGCGCGACCCGCCCCGCCCGCACCCGCGTCAGCCACGATGGCGACTCCGCCCACACCCGCGTCAGCAGCACGTGGGCACCCGCGTCAGCCCTTCGCCCCCAGCTCCGCCTCGATCAGGTCGGCCGCCCTCCGGGTGCCGCCCTCCTCCGCCATGCCGGACTGGATGTCCTTCAGCCGGCGGGCCACCTCCGGGTCGTCCACGAGGGCGAGGGCCGCGGCCCGCAGCGTCCCGGCGGTCGCCTCGTCGGCCGGAACGTGCCGAGCCACGCCGAGCCCCTGAAGCATGTCCGCGTTGCCGAACTGGTCCGCGGCCTGGGGTACGGCGATCATCGGCGTGGCCGTCGCCAGCCCTTCCTGGCTGCCGCCGGCCCCCGCGTGGGTGACGAAGAGGTCGGCCTGCCTCAGGATCGCGAGCTGCGGCACCCATGAGCGCACCTCGACGTTCTCCGGTACGGCGCCCAGCTCGGCGGCGTCGACATGCTTGCCGGCCTGGAGCACCAAATGCCAGCCGGGCAGGCCGGCGAACGCCTTGACGCACTCCCGGTAGAAGGCCGGCCGCTTGGTGAAGGCCGAGCCGAGCGACACCAGCACGACCTTCTCCGCGTCCTCCGGCCGCTGCCAGTCCCCTTCGGCACCGCGGTCACCCTGGCAGGCGCCCACGAAGGAGTGCACGCTCTCGTCCACCCGGTCGGCGTTCGGCTGGAGCGCCTTGGGGATCAGGACGATCGAACGGGCCGGGCGGCCGCCGAAGTCCTCCGGGGACCGGGTGATGCCGTTCTCCTCCAGCCAGCTGCGGAACCGGGCGTGGTACGCCTGCCCCCGCTCGGTCTTCAGCGGCTCCTCCCACATCGGCTCGGCGACCTCCTCCTCGTACCCGTCCCAGGCGACGAGGGTCGGCGAGAGGGAGACCGCGGGAACACCCCAGCGGTGGGCCAGCACGCGCGCCGGGTAGGAGGCGATGTCGTGCAGCACCAGGTCGGGGGTGTCCCCCTCGTACGCCGCGCTGAGCTGCGGTAGCGCCTGGACGGCGTCGTTCAGGAACGGCTCCACGTTGTCCAGCAGGGTGGTGCCCCAGGCCTCCGGGTCGTCGTCGGGGCCCGGCAGCGTGCTGTTCCACAGCTTGGGTTCGGCGCCCGTCGCGGCGACCTTCTCGGCGAAGAGCGGCGGGATCGCGTAGGTCACCCGGTGCCCGCGCGCGACGAGCTCCCGGATCACCTCGAGGCTCGGGTTCACATGCCCGTGGGCGGCTATGGCGAACATGGCGATGTGCGCGGGAGTGGTCATACCAGGACCTTAAACGAGACGATACGTCTCGTGCAATCGGGGTCGATGTCGCCCCAGCTGATCCAGCCGCCGGTCTTCCAGCCGGGGGCGGTGGAGAGGTCACCCAGGGAGAGCTCACCCAGATCATCCGCGTACGTGCTGTACTGCGCGGGGTCGACCGCTTCCCAGCGGCGCACGTCGCCCAACTGGCCCCGGAGCTCGTTGTCCAGTTCCCTGGGATGGGGGAAGTCCGTGACTCGCTCCGGCGAGAAACAGGCAGGGATGCCGCTGCACCCCAAGCGCCGCCCATCGCACGGGATACGAGCTCGCGACGGTCTGCGATGCGCTGCCGCCGCCTGCCGACTCGCATCCGATGCCTTTTCTCGCGTCCACGCGAGTGACGGAGGGTGGTGGACCGGTGCGGATCGATGTCCGGGCGCCGGGGCGGCGAGGCTTCACCGGGGGCCGGACGGGAATACCGACGATCCACTCGCGGCTGTGACTGATACCCCCCTAGGGTATCAGTCAGGGCGCCCCACCAGAGCAGGTCGCCCGGAGAGGAAGCGATGAGCACGCCCCATCACGAGCACGGAGCACACCCGGGTATGCGGGGCGAAGGGCAGGGTCACGCCCGAAAGGCCGCGCACGGCCCGGCGCCCGAGCATGACCGGCACGGTGGAGTCGACACCGATGCCCTGCGTGAGCCCGCCCACGGCGGACACGGGGGCCAGGAACCGCACGCCGGGCACGGCATGTCCCTCACAGGTCACGCCGGTCACGCCGGTCACGGTGACCACATCGGGCAGTTCCGCCGACTTTTCTGGATCATGCTCGTGCTCACGGTTCCCACTGTGCTGCTCAGCCCGATGTTCGCGATGATCGTGGGCTATGAGCTGCCGGACGTTGCCGGGCTCACGTGGGTCTCGCCGTTCCTGGGCACCGTGATCTACGTCTGGGGCGGCCGGCCGTTCCTGACCGGCGCCGTCAGTGAGCTCAAGGCCCGCGGTCCCGGGATGATGCTGCTGATTGGCATGGCCATCACCGTGGCCTTCCTCGCATCCTGGGGCGCCACGCTCGGTGTGCTGTCCCACGAGCTCGAGTTCTGGTGGGAGCTCGCCCTCCTGGTCGTGATCATGCTGCTCGGTCACTGGATCGAGATGCGCTCCCTCGCCCAGACCTCTTCCGCGCTGGACTCCCTCGCCGCGCTCCTGCCCGACGAGGCGGAGCGGGTCGACGGTGACACCGTCGTCACCGTCGACCCGTCGGAGCTCCGGTTCGGTGACGTCGTCATCGTCCGCCCCGGGGGCCGTGTCCCGGCCGACGGCGAGGTGGTCGACGGCGTGGCCGACGTCGACGAGTCGATGATCACCGGTGAGTCCAAACCGGTGCGGCGCGAGGCCGGTGACCAGGTCGTCGCCGGCACGGTCGCGACGGACAACGCGCTGCGGGTGCGGATCTCCGCCGTCGGGGAGGACACCGCACTCGCGGGCATCCAGCGCCTGGTCACCCAGGCGCAGTCCTCCTCCACCCGCGCCCAGCGCCTGGCCGACAAGGCTGCCGGCTGGCTGTTCTGGTTCGCCCTGGGTGCCGCCGTGATCGCCCTGCTCTCCTGGCTGTTGCTGGGTACGCCCGAGCAGGCCTGGATCCGCGTGATCACGGTGCTGGTCATCGCCTGCCCCCACGCACTGGGCCTGGCGATCCCGCTGGTGGTCTCCATCGCCACGGAGCGCGCCGCCAAGGGCGGGGTGCTGGTCAAGGACCGCATGGCGCTGGAGCAGATGCGCACCGTCGACGCCGTCCTCTTCGACAAGACCGGCACCCTGACCGCCGGCCGGCCGTCCCTCACCGGCATCACCACGACCGGCACCCGTGGCGAGGACGAACTGCTGGCCCTGGCCGCCGCCGCCGAGTCCGACAGCGAGCACCCGCTCGCCCGGGCCATCCGCGAGGCCGCAGCCGAGCGAGGTCTCACCGTCCCGCCGGCCACGGACTTCCACGCCTCGGCCGCCGTCGGCGTGCGCGCCACGGTCGACGGCCGCACCGTCGCCGTGGGCGGCCCTGCCCTGCTGACCGAGTCCGGCCGGGACTTGCTGCCGGCCACCGGGGAATGGTCCTTGCGCGGCGCCACGGTGCTGCACGTTCTCGTCGACGGCGACGTCGTCGGCGCACTGGCCCTGGACGACGAGATCCGGCCCGAGTCCCGCGAGGCCGTCGACGCCCTCCACCAGCTCGGCGCGCACGTGGTGATGATCACCGGCGACGCCGAACCGGTCGCCCGCACCGTGGCCGACCAGCTCGGCATCGACCAGGTCTTCGCCCAGGTCCGGCCCGAGCACAAGAGCGAGAAGGTCGCCGAGCTCCAGCGCCGGGGCCGGGTCGTGGCCATGGTCGGTGACGGCGTCAACGACGCACCAGCACTGGCCCAGGCCGACGTCGGCATCGCCATCGGTGCCGGCACGGATGTCGCGATCGCCTCCGCGGGGGTCGTCCTCGCCTCCGACGACCCGCGGTCCGTGCTGTCGGTCATTCAGCTCTCCCGCGCCTCGTACCGCAAGATGAAGCAGAACCTGTGGTGGGCCGCCGGATACAACCTCATCTCCGTGCCGCTGGCCGTCGGCGTGCTCGCCCCGGTCGGTTTCGTCATGCCCATGGCCGTGGGTGCGCTGCTGATGTCGCTGTCCACCGTCGTGGTGGCGATGAACGCCCAGCTGCTTCGGCGCCTCGACCTCAGCCCTCAGGCCGGTTTCAGCGCCATGCGCGGCGCTCCGCCCGTGCGTGCCGAACGGATCGCCCGGGAGGAATCAGCCCCCGCGCACCACTGAGCCCGAGGCGTCGCCCCGCCGGGTTGTGGATCAGGCGGGCGAGGCCCGTGGCGGCCGGGGTCGCGCGGCAGCGGCCCCGGTCGCCCGGGCCTGCGTTCCACAAAAAAATCGGCGGGCGATGTCGAGAACCCGCGTCCTGCTCCGTCCCAGGGGTGAACGCGACCACAATGGGCCGCACCAGCACCAAGGAGAACCACGATGGCCAAGTACCTGCTGCTGAAGCACTACCGCGGCGCCCCGGCCTCGGTCAACGACGTGCCGATGGACCGGTGGAGTGAGGAGGAGATCTCGGCCCACATCCAGTTCATGAACGATTTCGCGGCCCGGCTCGAGAAGACCGGCGAGTTCGTCGACGGCCAGGCCCTCGCCCCCGAGGGAGCGTGGGTCCGCTACGACGGGGAAGGGCGTCCGCCGGTCACCGACGGGCCGTTCGCGGAGACCAAGGACCTCATCGCCGGATGGATGATCATCGACGTCGACGGCTACGACCGCGCCGTCGAGCTGGCCGGGGAGCTGTCGGCGGCCCCCGGGGCGGGTGGCAGGCCGATCCACGAGTGGCTGGAGGTGCGTCCGTTCCTGGCCGCGCCGCCCACCATCACGGAGTGACGTCACCGATGGACGAGGTTCTGCTCAGGAGCCTCACGCCGCGCGTGCTCACCGTCCTCGTCCGCCGCGGAGCCGACTTCGCGGCGGCCGAGGACGCCGTGCAGGACGCCCTGCTCGAGGCGCTCCGGGTCTGGCCGACCGGCCCTCCTCGGGACGCGAAGGGCTGGCTGATCACCGTGGCCTGGCGCAAATTCCTCGACGCGAGGCGCACCGACGTCGCCCGCCGTCGGCGTGAGGACCACGTCGAGGAGGAGCCGGCCCCCGGGCCGGCGCCCGCGGTGGACGACACGCTCCAGCTCTACTTCCTGTGCGCTCACCCGTCGCTCACCCCGGCCTCGGCGGTCGCGCTCACGCTGCGCGCCGTCGGCGGGCTGACCACCCGCCAGATCGCCGAGGCCTATCTGGTGCCCGAGGCGACCATGGCGCAGCGGATCAGCCGGGCCAAGCGCACCGTATCCGGCGTGCGGTTCGACCGGCCCGGCGATGTCGCCACCGTGCTGCGCGTCCTCTACCTGGTCTTCAACGAGGGCTACTCCGGCGACGTCGACCTCGTCGCCGAGGCCATCCGGCTCACCCGGCAGCTCGCGGCCCAGGTCGACCACCCCGAGGTGGCGGGGCTGCTCGCCCTCATGCTGCTCCATCACGCCCGGCGCGCCGCCCGGACCGCGCCCGACGGCAGTCTGGTGCCGCTCGCGGAACAGGACCGCGACCGGTGGGACACCAGGGCGATCGCCGAGGGCGTCACGATCCTCCAGTCGGCCCTCGCCCGCGACCGGCTGGGCGAGTTCCAGGCGCAGGCCGCCGTCGCGGCACTCCACGCCGATGCGCCCACCGCCGAGGAGACCGACTGGGTGCAGATCGTCGAGTGGTACGACGAACTCACGCGCCTGACCGACAGTCCCGTCGTCCGGCTCAACCGCGCGGTCGCCGTCGGCGAGGCCGACGGACCGCACGCCGGCCTGGCCGCGCTCGCGGAGCTGGACGACTCACTGCCCCGCCACGCCGCGGTGGCGGCGTATCTCCACGAGCGCGGCGGTGACCCGGCGACGGCGGCACGTCTCTACGCCGAGGCGGCCCACAGGGCACCCAACCTCGCCGAACGCGACCACCTGACGCGCCAGGCCGCCCGGCTCCACGCCCGCCACCGTCGCTGACGGGTCGCGCTCGAGCCCCTCCCGCGGCACCGGGCGCCGGCCCCGGCGGCCGGGCCGCCCGCGACGGACTCTCCGTGTGCACGCTCAGCGCTGATACCGGGCGAGCACGAGGTTGCCGTCCTCCTCCAGTCGCTCGCGCAACGCGTCGAGGCCGATCACACCGCTGTAGTACTCCTGGAGCGCCGGGGTGGCGACCTTGTCCTTCCACTCGGGGTAGCCCCGTACGGTCTGTGCGGGGGCCGGGCGCAGACGGGCGGCGAGGGCGGTGCCGGTGGCCCAGCCGTGCTCGGCGGTGCGCAGCGCGGGGTCGGTGAGTGCCTGGCTGCCGGTGGGCAGCATCCAGTCGCCGAGGGCGAGCCGGACCATGTTCTCCGGCCGGAGCAGGAAGTCGAGGAAGGCGACGGCCTCCTCCCTGTGCGGACAGTCCTCGGCGACGGAGAGCGTCTGCGGGCTGACGCCCTGGGTGAGTCCGCCGGTTCCGGCCGGGGCGGGCAGCACCTGCCAGTCGAAGCCCTCCGGCGCCTGCTGGACGATCTGCTGGCGGTAGGAGAAGCCGGCCGGCACCATCGCGTACGTGCCGGCGAAGAGACCGGGCAGGGTGTCGGAGCCGCCGCTGCCGAGCGTGGTGGGCGAGGCGCTGTGGTCGGTGTTCACCTGCTCGTGGATGGTGTGCGGGACGACCTCGTCGCCCTCCTCGAAGCGCACGGTGACCCTGCCGTCGGTACCCCGGTGGAAGAGCCGGCCCCCGGCGGAGAGGGAGAGGTTGAGCGTGGCGGACACGGGCTCCTTGAGCGGCCACGCCACACCGTACTTCCCCTCGCCGCTGAGCCGCTTCGTCACCTGACGGAACTCGGCCCAGCTCCACGGGTGTTCCGGGGTCGGTACGCGGACCCCGGACTCCTTCAGCCGGGTCGCGTTGGCGATGAGCACACGCGGTTCCTGAAGGAACGGGATGCCGTAGACGCCGCCCTTGAAGGTGACGGTCTCCCAACTGCGCCGGGGGATGTCGGACTTCAGCCGATCGGGCAGTAGGTCCCTCAGATCCGCCAGGTAGCCGCCGTACGCGAAGTCCGCGAGGTCGTCGGAGGCGTCGTGGATGATGTCGGGTGCCTCGCCGCCCTCGAAGGAGGTGAGCAGTTGGTCGTGGACGCTGTCCCAGCTGCCCTGGACGTACTCCACCCGGACGTCCGGGTGGGTGGCGTTCCACTCCTCGACCAGCTCCTTGTTGGCCTCGACCGACTCCTCCTGCCAGGCCAGTGACTGGAAGCGCAGGGTGATCCGGCCGTCGTCGCGGGTGCCGCCGGAGGAGCAGCCCGCCAGGAGCAGGGTGAGTGCGAGGGCCGTCACGAGGATTCTGGTCCGCATCAGCCCTTCACCGCCCCGGCGAGCATGCCGCCCGTGATCCGCCGCTGGATGATCCCGAAGACGACCAGGGACGGCAGCGTCGCGAGGAACGCGGCGGCCGCCAGTGGGCCGAGGTCGGCGACGCCCTCGGCCCCGATGAAGTGGGTCAGGACGACCGGCAGGGTCTGTTTCTCCGGTGTCTTGAGCAGGACGAGGGCGAAGAAGAACTCGTTCCACGCGGTGATGAAGGCGAACAGCGCGGTCGCCACGATCCCCGGCGCGAGGAGCGGCGCGGTCACCGACACCAGGATCCGCAGCCGCCCGGCCCCGTCGACGGCCGCCGCCTCCTCCAGCTCGGCCGGCACGGCGCGGACGTATCCGGTGAGCATCCACAGGGCGAAGGGCAGTGCCCAGACCACGTAGACCAGCACCAGGCCGGGCACGGAGTTGATCAGTCGCAGGTTCTTCAGCACCAGGAACAGCGGGATGATCAGCAGGACGAACGGGAACGCCTGGCTGACCACCACCCAGCCGGTGGCGGCCCGGGCGAGTGCGGTGCGGTGACGGGCCATCACATACGCCATCGGGGTGGCGATGACGACGGCGACGACGGCCGCCGCCAGCGCGGCCAGCAGGGAGTTGAGGGCGGCCCGCAGCAGTGGCTGCTCGTCGAAGGCCTGACGGAAGTTGGCGAGGGTGGGGTCCCGTGGGATCCAGGTCGGGTGCAGACTGGCCAGCTCCGCCGAGGGCTTGAACGCGGTGGAGACCAGCCAGAGGAACGGGAAGGCGAGGAAGACGAGATACGCGAGCAGCGCGGCGTATTGCCCGGCGCGGGCACCGGCGGAGGTCCTCATGCCCGGTCACCTCCCCGGAGCCGGCCGGTGAGGAAGACGGCCAGCGCGATCGAGATGGCGGCGACCATGACACAGCCCATCGCCGCCGCGTAGCCGAACTGCCCGTAGCGAAATGCCTCTTCGTAGGCGAAGAGCATGGGCAGCCGGGTGCGGCCGCCGGGGCCGCCGTTGGTCAGCACGTAGACCAGGGCGAAGGAGTTGAAGTTCCAGATCAGGTTGAGCGCCGTGATGGCGAGGGCGATGGGACGGATGGCCGGCCAGGTGACCGTGCGGAAACGGCGCCAGGCGCCGGCGCCGTCCACGGCCGCCGCCTCGTGCAGCTCGCGCGGGGTGTTCTGCAGCCCCGCGAGGAGCGCGACCGTGGTCTGGGGCATTCCCGCCCACACGCCCACGACGATCACCGCGGGCAGGGCGGTGGCGAGCCCGCTGAGCCAGTCCCGCCCGTCTCCCAGGCCGACGTCACGCAGCGTCTCGTTGAGGATGCCGGCGTCCGGGTTGTAGACGATCCGCCACATGATGCCGACGACGACCTCGGGCATCGCCCAGGGGACGATCGCCAGGGCGCGGGCGAGCCAGCGCAGTTTCAGGTCCTGACTGAGCAGCAGGGCGAGGCCGAGCGCCAGCAGGAACTGCGGCACCGTCACCCCGACCGCCCAGACCAGGCCGATCCGGAACGACTCCCAGAACAGTGTGTCGTGCAGCAGGTCCTGGAAGTTGAGGGTGCCGATCCAGCGCGTCGGTTCGGTGCGGCCGGACTGGGCGTCGGTGAAGGCCAGCAGAATTCCGTAGAGCAGCGGCCCCACGCTCAGGACGAGGATCGGGATCAGCGCGGGCAGCACCAGGAACCACGGACCGTGACCGGCGGCGTGGCCCGGTGTACGTCCCGGGTCGGGCACGCGGGGAGCGGATCTCCTCGCCTCGGTCACCGATGTCACGGAGTCAGCCCCTTTGCGCGGTGCGGGTGGGCCCGGTCATGGTCGTGAAGGCGGTCTGCCTCGTCAAGGCACCGCGCACACCGCCCGACCTGTACGAATGCGACACTGGCCGACGGATGGCCACAACCCGGCGGTCCGACGCGGACGGACGTGGAGGGGACGGATGGACGAGGCACGGGCGCGGGACGTGCTCGCGGCGGCCGGAGTGCTGTCTGGTGCGGCACGGGACGCGCGGCTGCTCGCCCTCGGCGAGAACGCGGTGTTCGCCGCCGGTGACCTGGCCGTCAAGGTGGGCCGCGACGCCGAGCTGCTGGAGCGGGCACGCCGGGAGCTGAACATCGCGGGGTGGCTGGCGGCGGAGGGCGTGCCCGCGGTGCGGGCGGCCCGGCCCGAGGCGCTGTTGGTCGAGGGACACCCGGTGACCGTGTGGCACCGGCTGCCGGAGGCGGTGCGGCCGGCCGAACCCCGGGATCTGGCCGAACTGCTGCGGCTGGTCCACATGTTGCCCACTCCCCCCTTCGGGCTGCCGCCCCGCGAGCTGCTGGGCGGTGTGGAGCGCTGGCTGCGCCTCGCGGGCGACTTTATCGACCCGGCGGACGCGGCATATCTGCGCGAGCGGCGCGACGGGTTCGCGGCGGCCGCCGCGGCGCTGACGCCCGAGCTCCCGCCCGGACCCATCCACGGGGACGCGCTGCCCCGTAACGTGCACATCGGGCCGGACGGACCGGTCCTGACCGACCTGGAGACGTTCTCGGCCGATCTACGCGAGCACGACCTGGTGGTGATGGCGCTCTCCCACGACCGCTACGGGCTGCCGGACGGGGCATACGCGTCGTTCACCGAAACCTACGGGTGGGATGTGCGCGCGTGGGAGGGCTGCTCGGTGCTGCGCGGTGCGCGGGAGACCGCCAGCTGCGCCTGGGTGTCCCAGCACGCGCCGGACAACCCCAGGGCCCTGGCCGAGTTCGAACGCCGGGTGGCGTCCCTGCGGGACGGGGACGAGACGGTGCGCTGGTACCCGTTCTGACACCGCGCCGCCCGGCGGCTCAGACCCGCTCGTCCGCCAATTCCCGCAGCGGCCAGTTGCCGTCGATCACCGCGGCGGTGTCGCCCTTGCGGCGCAGGAAGTTCTGGAAGTCCGCCGCCCACTCGGCGTACCACTCGATCTGCCGACGGTGCAGTTCCGCCGGTCCGAGGGCCGCGACCTTGGGGTGGCGGACGGCTATCGCGCAGGCCAGCCGGGCCGCGGCGAGAGCGTCGGCGGTCGCGTCGTGCGCCGAGTCAAGAACGACTCCGTACTCCGAGCAGACCGCTTCGAGGTTCCGCTTGCCCCGCCGGAAACGGTCGACGGCGCGATCGATGGTGTACGGGTCGATGACCGGCGCGGGATCGATACCGCCCAGACGGTCCCGCAGCGACGGCAGCCCGTACCGCCGCAGTTCGGCGGAGAGCAGGGTGAGGTCGAAGGCGGCGTTGTAGGCGACGACCGGGACGCCCGCTTTCCAGTAGGCGGTGAGGACGTCGGCGATGGCGTCGGCGACCTGGTCGGCGGGACGGCCCTCGGCGGTTGCCCGCTCGGTGCTGATGCCGTGCACCGCCACCGCGTCCGCGGGGATCGGCACGCCCGGGTCGGCCAGCCACTCGCGGCGCCCCGTCGATTCCCCCGCCCTGACCTCTATCACGGCGCCCGTGACGATCCGCGCCTCGCGCGGGTCCGTGCCCGTCGTCTCCAGGTCGAAGCCGATCAGCGGCTCCCGGTGCCAGCCCATGGGCTGCCCCCCTTCTGTGTGGTGCGTTCCCCCAGTGATCTCCACCCTGCCACGCGCCACTGACAATCAGAGGATGGCGTTCCGCTTACCGGCCGGGACGACTCCCCGAACATCAGCGCCAGAAGGGGGCGTTCACGACACCGGACGCGAATCCGCCCACATCAGCTCGAACTCCTCGCGGTAGGTGGGGAACAGCCCGCCGTCCTCGACTTCGCCCGGCTTGACCACTTTGGCCCCGTTGCGCAGGACCAGTACGGGCGCCTCCATCCCCCGGGCCCGCCGCAGATGGTTCTGCACGACGGCGACCCCGTCGGATCCGTCGCCGTCCACGAGGTAGGCCGTGCAGCGGGGCGTCTCGTCGTAGACCTGGATCTCGAAGGCACCAGGGTCGCGCAGCCGGGACCGGACGCGGCGCATGTGGAGGATGTTCATCTCCACGGCGCGACCGAGTTCGCCGCGCTTGATGCCCAGTTCGCGCTCGCGCCGCTTGACCGCGCTGGAGGCCGGGTTCAGGAACAGCAGCCGCACCCGGCAGCCGGACTCCGCGAGCCGCACCAGACGGCGTCCGGAGAAGTTCTGCACCAGCAGGTTGAGCCCGATGCCCAGGGCGTCCAGACGACGGGCCCCGCCGAAGATGTCCTCGGCCGGGAACTGGCGCAGCAGCCGCACCCGGTCCGGGTGGACGGCGACGACATCGGCGTAGCGGTCGCCGACCAGGTCCTCGACCGCGTCGACGGGCAGCCGGCGCGCGGACGGCACGTCGCCGCCGGTGCCGAGCATCTCCAGCAGCCGCGCGGAGGCCCGCTCGGCCTGGTTCAGCACCGCCTCGGACAGCGCGCGGTTGCGGGAGACGACGTTGCGGGTGACCTCCAGTTCGTCGAGGGCGAGTTCGACGTCCCGGCGGTCGTCGAAGTACGGCTCGAAACAGGGCCAGTGCTGGACCATCAGCTCCCGCAGCTGCGGCAGCGTGAGGAAGGACAGCACGTTGTCGTCGGCCGGGTCGAGCAGATATCCCTTGCGGCGGCTGACCTCGCGCACCGCGACCGCGCGCTGCACCCACTCCTGCCCGGCGGGTCCGGCGGCGGCCACCACCCAGTCGTCGCCGTGCACCGGCTCGTAGATGGGGCGCAGGACGGCGGCCACGACGGCGCGCAGCCGCTGTTCGACCAGGTTCAGCCAGATGTAGGCGCGGCCGGCCCGCTGGGCGCGGGTGCGCACCTCGCGCCAGGCGTCCGCGCCCCAGTCCAGCTCCGGCCCGATCGAGCCCGCGTCCATCGGCCGTGCCAGGGACACCGCACCGGGCGGGACGTCCTTGGAACCGCTCCCCTCGTGACCCTCGCCACCAGGGGGCAGTTCCAGCCCTCCCGAGCCCACCCGCGCACCGCCTTCCGCTCCCCCGAGCACTCCCGTCCCAACGATCAAGGAGAGTACTCCGCCAGTGGCACACGGTGCAGCCCGATGGACAGGGTCGTTGCTCAACTTCCCCCGTCCATGCGCGGGTTCCGACCGCCCGCTTCCCCGAAGTGAGCGGTTTCATAGCGTTCGGCGCGGATGCACGGGTCGCCGGCCGGGCGGGCATGGGTAGAAGGTGGGTCCCGCCTTTCGGGGAGACACGGGAACACTCGGAGCCAAGGCGCCCCACCGGCGCCGTACACCTGAAAGAGTCCTATCCATGCAGGTCTGGCCTGGCGAGGCGTATCCGCTCGGTGCCACGTACGACGGCGCCGGAACGAACTTCGCGGTCTTCACGGAGGCCGCGGACCGAGTAGAGCTGTGTCTGCTGCACGACGACGGCTCCGAGACGGCGATCGAACTGCGCGAGAGCGACGCGTTCGTGCGGCACGCGTACCTGCCCGGGATCATGCCCGGGCAGCGGTACGGCTTCCGTGCGCACGGGCCGTACGCCCCCGAGCGGGGGCTGCGCTGCAATTCCGCGAAGCTGCTGCTCGACCCGTACGCACGTGCGATCAGCGGGTCCGTGCAGTGGGGTGAGGAGGTGTACGGCTACCACTTCGACGACCGCGACCGGCGCAACGACCTCGACTCGGCGCCGCACACCATGACGTCGGTCGTGGTCAACCCGTACTTCGACTGGGGCGACGACCGCCGCCCCCGTACGGAGTACCACCACACGGTGATCTACGAGGCCCATGTCAAGGGCCTCACCATGCGCCATCCGGGGCTGCCGGAGGAGCTGCGTGGCACCTACGCGGGCTTGGCGCACCCGGCGGTGATCGAGCACCTGACCGAGCTGGGGGTGACGGCACTGGAGCTGATGCCGGTGCACCAGTTCGTCAACGACCACCGGTTGGTGGACATGGGCCTGAACAACTACTGGGGCTACAACACCATCGGCTTCTTCGCCCCGCACAACGCCTACGCGTCCTGGGGCGACCGGGGCCAGCAGGTGCTGGAGTTCAAGTCGGCGGTGAAGGCACTGCACGAGGCCGGGATCGAGGTGATCCTCGATGTGGTCTACAACCACACCGCCGAGGGCAACCACCTGGGCCCGACGCTGTCCTTCAAGGGGCTCGACAATCCCTCGTACTACCGGCTCACCGACGACCCCCGCTATTACATGGACACGACGGGCACCGGGAACTCCCTGCTCATGCGGTCCCCGCACGTTCTGCAGATGATCATGGACTCGCTGCGGTACTGGGTCACCGAGATGCATGTCGACGGCTTCCGCTTCGACCTCGCGGCGACCCTCGCGCGGCAGTTCCACGAGGTGGACCGGCTGTCGTCGTTCTTCGACCTGGTCCAGCAGGACCCGGTGGTCTCCCAGGTGAAGCTGATCGCCGAACCCTGGGACGTGGGCGAGGGCGGCTATCAGGTGGGCAACTTCCCGCCGCTGTGGACCGAGTGGAACGGCAAGTACCGCGACACCGTGCGGGACCTGTGGCGTGGCGAGCCGCGCGCGCTCGCGGAGTTCGCCTCCCGGCTGACCGGATCCTCCGACCTGTACCAGGACGACGGGCGGCGCCCGCTGGCCTCGATCAACTTCGTCACCTGCCACGACGGCTTCACCCTGCACGACCTGGTGTCGTACAACGACAAGCACAACCACGCCAACGGCGAGGACAACCGGGACGGCGAGAGCCACAACCGGTCCTGGAACTGCGGGGCCGAGGGCGACACCGATGAAGCGGACGTGCTGCGGCTGCGGGTCCGGCAGATGCGCAACTTCATCGCGACGCTGATGCTCTCGCAGGGCGTTCCGATGATCAGCCACGGCGACGAGGTGGCCCGCACCCAGCGCGGCAACAACAACGCCTACTGCCAGGACAACGAGCTGGCCTGGCTCGACTGGCCCGTGCCCGGGAAGGAAGTGGACGGCGAGGAGGATGTGCGGCAGCGGCTGCTGGAGTTCACCCGCGCGATGGTGTGGCTGCGCAAGGACCACCCGGTCTTCCGCCGGCGCCGCTTCTTCCACGGCCGCCCCGTGGAGGGCACCCACGACGATCTGTCCGACATCGCCTGGTTCACTCCCGAGGGTGCGGAGATGACCCAGCGGGACTGGGACTCCGCGCGGGCGTCGGCACTGACGGTGTTCCTCAACGGCAACGCGATCTCCGAACCCGGGCAGCGCGGTGAACGCATCACCGACGACTCGTTCCTGCTGATGTTCAACGCCTCCCCCAAGCCGCTGGACTTCGTGGTACCGGTCGACCACGGCCGGCAGTGGCAGGTGGTGGTCGACACCGCCCGCGCGGACGGCGTACCGCCGGGCACCGGCCCGAAGGTGGCGGCCGGCACCCGGCTGACCCTGACCGACCGCAGCATGACCGTGCTGCAACGGCCGGTGTAGCGGCCGTGGCGGCGCCATCCGCGCTCACCCGTCCGGGCGACGGGTGAGCCGGTGGGGCGAGCGATGACACGAAAGGCGGCCACGCGGGTACGTAGGTTCGCATGACCCCTGAGCGACCTGACCCGGCGGTGCCCACGGCCACCTACCGGCTGCAGCTGCAGCCCGGCTTCCCGTTCGGAGCGGCGGCGGACGCCGTGCCGTACGTGGCCTCGCTCGGCGTGTCCCATCTGCATCTGTCGCCCGTCCTGGAGGCCGTGCCCGGCTCGCCGCACGGCTACGACGTGGTGGACCACGCGCGCGTGCGCGAGGAACTCGGCGGTGAGGCGGGGCTGCGGGAGCTGGCGCGCACCGCGCGGGAGCACGGGCTCGGGCTGATCGTGGACATCGTCCCGAACCACATGGCGATGTCCCCGCGCCACAACCACGCGCTGTGGGAGGTGCTCCGCGAGGGACCCGCCTCGCCCTACGCGCGGTGGTTCGACATCGACTGGGAGGCGCAGGACGGGCAGGTGCTGCTGCCGGTGCTCGGGGGGCCGCTGGACGAGGTGAAGGACCGGCTCGAGGCCGACGGCGACGTCCTGCGCTACTACGACCACGCGTTCCCGTTGCGGGAGGGCACCGCGGGGATGCCGCTGCCGCAACTGCTGGACGCGCAGTGGTACCGGCCCGTGTGGTGGCGTCTGGCCCGTACCGAGCTGAACTACCGGCGGTTCTTCAGCATCTCCGAGCTGATCGGGGTGCGGGTGGAGGACCCGGAGGTGTTCGAGGCGACCCACGCCACGATCCTGGCGCTGCTGCGGGAGGGTGTGATCGACGGGCTGCGTGTCGACCACCCCGACGGGCTCGCCGACCCCGACGGCTACCTGCGGCGGCTGCACGAGGCCACGGGCGGCCGGTGGACGGTGGTGGAGAAGATCCTCGCCGACGGCGAATCGCTGCCCGCCTCCTGGCCGGTCGCGGGCACCACCGGCTACGACGCGCTGCGGCACGTGGACGGTCTGTTCACCGACCCGTCCGGGTTCGGGGAGCTGCTCGGCCAGTACCGGCGGTTCGCGGCCCCGCAGACGGACCGGGGCGGCGACTGGGAGGCCACGGTGCGGCGGGCCGCGTACAAGGTGCTGACGCACGAGCTGGCCACCGAGGTGGACCGGCTGACCCGGCTGACGAACCGGCTGTGCGCGACCGCTGCCCGGACCCGGCTGCGCGACCGCGCGCCGTGGGCGCTGCGCACGGCGCTCCAGGAACTGCTGGTCCGGCTGGAGGTCTACCGCCCCTATGCCTCCGTGGACGCGGCCGCGGTGGTCACCGAGGAGGCCGCGGCCGAGGCCCGGCTCGCCTTCGCCGTCCCCGAGGAGGCCGGGGCGGTGGACGTCATACGGGATCTGGTGCTCGGGCGGTACGGCGACGGGCCGGCGTACGTGGAGTTCCGTACGCGGTTCGCGCAGACGGCGTCGGCGCTGCGGGCCAAGTCCGTCGAGGACACGGCGTTCTACCGCTATGTGCCGCTGCTGTCGGCGACCGAGGTGGGCGGCGAGCCGGGCAGCCCGGTGGTGTCCCCGGAGGAGTTCCACGCGTACTGCGCGCGCGTGCAGCGTGACTGGCCGGCCACCGGGACGGTCCTGTCGACGCACGACGCGAAGCGCAGTGCCGATGTGCGGGCGGCGCTGCACGTGCTCACCGAGTGCCCCGGGCGGTGGGCGGACGTCCTCGCGGAGGTGACGCGCAGCGGCGAGGGCGTGCCGGACGCGCAGCTGGCGTGGGCGGCCTGGCAGACGGTGTTCGGGCTGGGGCCGGCGGAGGAGGAGCGGGTGCGGGGGGCGCTGCTGAAACACGTGCGTGAGGCGGGCCTGTACACCAGCTGGACGGAGCAGGAGCCGGCGTACGAGGAGGCGGTGGCGCGGTTCGTGGCGGCGGGGCCGTGCGGGGTGCCGGGTGAGCGGGTGGCGGCGTTCCGCGCGTCGCTGGAGCCGCACGTCCGGGCGAATGTGCTGGGCGCCGCCCTGGTCCATCTGACGATGCCGGGAGTGCCCGATCTCTACCAGGGCACGGAGCACGAGTACCGGGCCCTGGTCGACCCGGACAACCGGCGGACCGTGCGGTTCGCCGGCGACGGGAGCGACAAGGAGGCGGTGACGCGGGCGGCGCTGCGGCTGCGGGCGCGGCGGCCGGACGTCTTCGGTGACACGGCGTCGTACGACCCGCTGCCGGCCGGGGGGCCCGCGGCGGCGCACTGCGTGGCGTTCGTGCGCTCCGGCGAGGTGCTCACCGCCGTGACCCGCCTGTCGTTGCGGCTGATGGAGGAGGGCGGCTGGCGCGGCACACGGCTGCCGCTGCCGCCGGGGCGGTGGGCCGATGTGCTGGAGCCGGCAAGGGAGTTCGGCGGGGACGCGCTCGTGGCGGAACTGTTCGAACGACTGCCGGTGGCCCTGCTGGAGCGGGTCGCGGACTGACGCCCGCGCTGACGCCCGCGCTGCCGGACGCGCTGCCGGACGCGCGCGCCGGCGGTGCGGGCCGGGGTCGACGCCGTGCGGCTGACCACCGGGGGCGCGGGTCCACGGGTGCCGGGTGCACGGGTGCAGGGTGCACGGGTGCCGGAGATGTTCGCGGGGGTCGGCCGATCGCCGGCCACGGCGCCGAAACCGTCCGGCGTGGCCCGGCGCGTCCACCGGTATCCGGCGCTCCCCCAGGCGGTCGGAGAGGCGTTCCCGGCGTCGGCGGGACGCGGGCGGCACCAGCGGGGAGGCACGCGCGGTGTCCGGTCCCGACGTGCCTCAGGGCGCCCCCTGGGCACTCCCCCGTCGCGCTCTTGACACCGTCTCCCGGCCGTGGGGTACTGCGCTGTGCAGAGCGGATTCCGTGGTGACGGGGGGTGAGTCCGCTTGCGGGAGTCGCGCTATCCGACGGTGGCCGAACTGGTCCTCTCCGCCCGCGCGCTGGCCGTGCGATGGCCCGGCCTGTGCGTGCTGCGGCAGGTTGGCGTCTCCCGCGCGGGCCGGCCGCTGCACCTGCTGTCCGTGGGACGCGCCCGGCGGGCCGTGCTGGTGGTGGCGGGCGCGCACGCCAACGAACCGGCCGGCGGGGGAACGCTGCTCGCGCTGGCCCGGCGGGCCCTTCAGGAGCGTGACCTGCGCGACGGCATGTCGTGGCACTTCCTGCTCTGCGCGGACCCCGACGGCGCGAGCCTTCATGTGGCACCGGCACCGCGCAGTCTGTACGAATACCACCTGGGATTCTTCCGCCCTGCGGGGCCGGAGCAACCGGAGTGGGCGCCGTCGGTGCTGCCGCCCGACCGGCTGCCGCCCGAGACCCGCGCCCTGACCGGGGTCATCGACGAGCTGCGGCCCTTTCTGCAGGTGTCCCTGCACGGTACGGAGCTGGGCGGCAGTTGGGTGCAGTTGACGCGGGACGTGCGTGGGCTGGCCGAGCCGTTCGCCAAGTCGGCGGCGCAGCTGCACATCCCGGTGGAGACGGGCGCCTCGGACGCGGCGGGCTGGCCTGCGTCCGGTCCGGGGGTGCACGTCATGCCGGCGCCGGAGGCCGCGCCGGCCTATCCGAGCCTGACCGACGACGCCCGGCACAGCACCTGGTACCACGTCCACCGGTACGGCGGTATGAGCGCGGTGATCGAGGTGCCGATGTGGGCGAGCGACCTGGTGGACGACCCGGCTTTGCATCCGGCGCCGGACGCGGCGATGCACCGGCTGGCGGACCGGCTGCTGCAGGACGCGGGCGAGGTGCGTCGGGTTCTGGAGGACGCGCGGCCGGGGTACGGGGAGGCCGCCGGCCCGCTGCTGCGGGCGGCCACCTGGGGGCTGGAACTGGTACCGGGGCTGGCGGCCGACCTGGTGCGCACACCGCCCGCCGACGGCACACGGGCGTATGTGGGGAGTGTGGACGCGTTCGCGCGGCGGGTGCCGCTCAGGGCGGCGGCGATGCTGCGGCGGGCGCTGAGCGGGACGGATGCGGGGGCGGCGGCGCGGCTCGAGCGCATGGTGGCGCACTGGAGCGACGCGTTCGCCGCGCGTTTTCGCGCCCGCTGGGTTCCTGTGGCGCACCAGGTCGAGCACCAGTCCCGCACGGTGCTGGCAGCCGCCCACCACGCCCGCGAACAGACCCCGTAGCGGAGGACAGCCGTGCCGGCGCCACTGCGAACTGCCGCTCCTGCGTATCCAGTGGGGTACCGCAGCTGGTCGGGGGGAGGTTGCGCAGCCCGGCGCCGACGGGGTGCCGTCGCGCCCACCCGTGCCGCCCCAGCGGCACGACTGCCCGCGAAGCCGGAGGAGAACCGCGGACGCGGGGCCACACGAAGGCGGAGGGGAGCCGCGGAAGCGGGGTGGGGTCGGGGAGTCGGGGTGGGGTCGGGGAGTCGGGGCGGACGCGCGGACGCGGCGGACGGGGTGGTCAGGGGGTGTTGAGGGCGAAGACCGAGCCTGTGCGGGCGGTCAGCACGCAGGTGTTCGAGAAGGTCTCGGTGTAGGCAACCGGCTGCCCGCGCCATGTCCCCGTCGCGTGCGCCGTCACCGGTGCGTAGACCATCGGGCAGATGACGTCCTTCGCCGGGATGGCGGAGATCCGCCCGTCCGCCGCCTCCAGCTCCGCGCAGGCGTCCGCGGCACGCCGGTGCCCCTCGGGCGGGTCGCACCGCAGCATGGTGCCGCCACCCGTGGTGGACGGGTTCTCTCCGTGGCTGACCGTGAGCAGCAGCCAGCTGTCCGGGCCGGGGTGGTGACCGGCAGCGGCCCGTGCGGGTGCCGCACAGGCGAGCAGGACGAGGGCGGCGAACAGTCCCGCCCGTGCGGCTTTCACTGAGGTGTGCGTCATTCCCGGTGCATCGGCACGGCGGCCCCCGAACCCCACCCCGGCTCACCCGAACGGGAGAGTGCGGGTGCGTGCCGTACGGCCCCTGCGAACGCGGCGAGCACGACCCGCGTCTGGTACTCGGCCTGGCGCGCGATCGTGATCCAGCGCGCCCCGAGGACGTCCCGGCAGTCGGCGCACCGTGCGTCGATCAGCCGGTCCAGCTCCGGCAACGCCCCTGCCGGATCGCGCCCGGCGCGGGTCACCAGCTGGTGCAGCAGCCCGGCGGTGCGCAGGGCCAGCCGACGGCCGGCGAGGCGCAGGGCGGTGAGACGGGCGGTGGTCATGAGCGGCAGCGGGTGAGCAGAATCGTTCCCGCAGTCGGGGTCCCACGCGTCGGCGAGTCCGGGGCAGACCAGTAGATAGTCGTCGACCGGGGCGAACAGACGCGCGGAGTCGGCCACGCCGGCGACGTACGGCCGGATCCGGCCCGTCAGGGCACGCAGCAGCAGCGTGTCCTGACGCAGCGTACGGCTGACCGAGCGCAGCTCCGTCTCCACGTCCGCGGCGGCGAGCGAGGAACCGTCCGCGACGGCCGCCACACCCCACATGGGCGCCTCGACGACCGCGGTGACGGTCCCGTACCGGTGCGGGTGGAACCACGTGGATTCGACGGCGGCCTCGGTGATGGCGGCTGCGAGGTCACGGCGGCGCGGCGGTGGGATCCGGTAGACGGCGGGGCCGAGCCCGGGCCAGTAGAGGGCGTCGTAGGCGCCGAGCTCACGCGGGACGCCGAGGCGGGCGGCGATGCCCGCGACCCGCCGGTCGAGGCCGGGCAGGTCACGGGTGAGTTCGACGAAGCCGCCGCCGACGTCGACGCCGTGCAGGGAGCACTGGAGGAAGGGCCGCAGTTCGTCCTGGAGGGCGAGCAGGGCGCGGGTCTCGGGCAGTGCGGCGGCCGCGGCGCCGTCGGGCAGCCATTCGGGCTGTTCGAGGAAGCCGGGCCGGAAGAAGTTCCGGTAGTGGTGGCCGAGGGTGTACGGGCCGGTCAGCCAGCGCTCGTTGCGGCGCAGCCCGTCGGGGTCGAGGCAGAGCAGCAGGTTCCAGGTGGTGTCGGCGCCCTCGGTGAGCCGGGGGTCGGCCAGCGCACGCTCGGCCAGGCGCAGCACGGTCTCGCCGCCCACGGGCTCGTTGGCGTGCGGTCCGGCGACGACGAGGGCCTGGCGGCCGCCGTGGCCGACGCTGAGCAGCCACAGGGGGAGACCCGCGCGGGAGGCGCCGACGCGGCGCAGCCTGGCGTCGCGGGGATGCCGGGCCACGAGGGCGGCGGCTCGGGCGCCCAGTTCGTCGACGGTCGGGTAGTGCAGGAGGGGCGGCAGGGCACACCTCCACGAAGTGACGCCGTCGTTTCACCCGGAGTGCATGACGTACACACAGTGAGTCACGACATCGGGGGTACGTCAACACCGCGACGGAGACGGGTATGTGGCGGGGGCGCCGATCCCGCGCGGTCAGTTCGCGGCGAGCCGGTAGCTGATCTGCCCGAAGCCGATCTGGTCCCCTTCGCGGACGACGGCCGCGCCGACCACCCGACGCCCGTTCACCGTCGTGCCGTTGGCCGATCCGAGGTCCCGCAGCACCCACAGGCCGCCCTGGTGGCGGAGTTCGGCGTGCACGCGGGAGACCGTCTCGTGACTGATCCTCAGTCCGCTGGCCGGATCACGCCCTATGCGCAGCGGGTGGCCGGCCGCCGGATGCGGCAGCAGCAGCTTGGGCAGCTTCTCGGCCTGCCAGGCCCGGCGCAGCCGCACGGTGAAACCGGAGACCGCCTCCACGGTGCCGAACACCAGCCGGGAGAGGCGGCCTTCCGTGGGGAGGTCGGCGGTGAGCGCGGCGAGTTCGTCGGAACGCCGCGCGACGAGGGCGAGTTCCATGCGCCGGACGAATGTGTCGTGGGAGAGGCGGCCCATGGCGACACCGTCCCGCAGCACGCTCAGCGCCTTGTCGCGCTCCGCGTCGGACAGCCGCGCGGGATACGTGGGGAACTCGAAGGACGACGTCACGCTGTTGATTGTCGGTCAGCGACGGCCGGGCTGTCCAGAAACCGGGGAAACGGCCGACGCGCGGCGTACTCGGCGACACCCTTCGCGAAAGGGGGAATCCCCCGGCGAATTGATCTCCGATGGCGCACGATGGAGGCGCTACATCACGGTGAGCAGACGAAGGGGAACCGTCCGTGCAGTTCGAGGTGTGGGCACCGCAGGCCGGCAGAGTGACGCTCCAGTGCGACGGCGCCACGCGCGCGTTGCAGCGTGATCCCGAGCGCGAGGGGTGGTGGCGGGGGGAGGCCGGGGCGCACGACGGCTCCCGGTACGGCTTCGCGTTGGACGACGGTCCCGTCCTGCCGGATCCGCGCTCGCGCCGCCAGCCCGACGGACCGGACGGACCGAGTGCCGTCGTCGACCACGACCGCTTCGCCTGGGGCGCACCGTGGGCCGGGCGTCCGCTGCCCGGCGCGGTGCTGTACGAGCTGCACGTGGGCACGTACACGCGCGAGGGCACCTTCGACGCCGCCGCCGAGCGGCTCGGTCATCTCGTGGACCTGGGCGTGACGCACGTGGAGCTGATGCCGGTGTGCCCCTTCCCGGGCCGGCACGGGTGGGGGTACGAGGGGGTGTCGCTGTGGGCGGTGCACGAGCCGTACGGCGGACCCGAGGGGCTGAAACGGTTCGTCGACCGGGCGCACGCGCTGGGTCTTGGCGTCGTCCTGGACGTCGTGCACAACCATCTGGGGCCGTCCGGGAACTACCTGCCGCGGTTCGGCCCGTACTTCACGGACACCCATCACACCCCGTGGGGCGCGGCGGTCAATCTGGACGCGCCCGGCTCCGACGAGGTGCGGGCGTATCTCGTGGACAGCGCGCTGGCGTGGCTGCGGGACTACCGGATCGACGGGCTGCGGCTGGACGCGGTGCACGCGCTGGTGGACACACGCGCGTGCCACTTCCTGGAGGAGCTGTCCCGCGCGGTGGACGCCCTGGCCGCCGACACGGGCCGGCCGCTGTTCCTGATCGCCGAGTCGGATCTGAACGACCCCCGGGTCGTCACGCCGCGCGAGGACGGCGGCTTCGGGATGCACGCGCAGTGGAACGACGACTTCCACCATGCCCTGCACACCGCGCTGACGGGCGAGTCGCGGGGCTACTACGCCGACTTCGCGCGTGCCCCGTTCGCGGCCCTGGCCAAGACGCTCACCGGTGGCTTCTTCCACGACGGCACGTACTCCAGTTTCCGGGGCCGGCACCACGGCCGCCCGCTGGACCGCAACCGAGTGGCCGGGCACCGGCTCCTGGGGTACAGCCAGACCCACGACCAGGTGGGCAACCGCGCCCGGGGGGACCGTCTGGCCACGCTGGTCTCCCCCGGGCTGCTGGCCTGCGCGGCGGCCCTGACACTGACCGCTCCCTTCACGCCGATGCTGTTCATGGGTGAGGAGTGGGCGGCGGGCACGCCCTGGCAGTTCTTCACCGACCACACCGATCCGGAGCTCGCCGAGGCGGTGAGCGAGGGCAGACGACGGGAGTTCGCGGCGCACGGCTGGGCGAAGGACGACGTGCCCGACCCGCAGGACCCCGCCACCCGCGACCGCTCCTGCCTGGACTGGTCGGAACCGGAACGCGAACCGCACGCGCGGATGCTGGCCTGGTACCGGCTGCTCGTCGCCGTGCGCCACGCGCAGCCGGACCTCACCGACCCCGACCTCGGCGACACCAAGGTGGCCTACGACGAGGAGCACCGCTGGCTGGCCTTCCGGCGCGGCGACGTCCGGGTGGCGGTGAACCTCGGCGAGCGGCCGGCGGCCATCCCCCTCGGCGTTCCCGATGCCCGCGTCCTCGCCGCGTGGGAGCCCGTGGAGGTGCCGGGTGCGGACGGGGTGCTGCATCTGCCCGGCGAGTCGGCGGTGGTCCTGCTGCAGGCGTGAGCGGCCGGGCTACGGCACCTCGTCGCCGTCCCTGAGGCCCGTCACACGCTCCAGCATGATCGGCTCCCAGGCGCGCCGCAGCCGGGTGCGCAGGAGGGCCGGCGGTGGGGTGGCGGGGCGGCCGGTGAGCACCTCGGCGAGGTGGAGGAGGGCGTCGCAGCGGGCCAGCCACAGGCCGCGCAGACAGGGCCGGGCGCCGTAGCCGGCGAGGGTGGCGGCGCGGACGGCGGCCGGGGCTCCGACGGCGAGCGCGAGGCCCGCGATGTCCTCGGCCGGGTCGCCGACCACCGCCCCGTCCCAGCCGAGGACCCCGCGCACCCGGCCGTCGGCGCTGACCACGAGGTGCCCGCCGGTGAGGGCGTGATGGACGAGGACCGCCGTGCCGGGCTGGGCAGCGAGCTGGGCGGCGGCGGGCGGGGTGAGCTGCTTCAGCCGGGCGGGGTCGAACTCGTCGGCCGCGGCGAGCCGTTCGGCGGCCTCTCCGGCGGCCCGGCGCAGGGCCTCCAGGGACCGCGGGGACACCCGCGGCACGCCGAGCGTCTCCGCCTGCCGCGCCGGCACCTCGCGCAGCCCCGTGAGCAGCCCGGCGAGATCGGTCTCGCCGACGGCGGACACGGCGTGCTCCTCCGCCGTTCCGCCGGGCAGCCGGGTGTCGAGGGTACAGAGCAGACCGGGTGCCCACTCGCCCTGCGCGACTCCGGACGGCAGGGCGACCGGGACATGCGGCCGGACGAGGTCGCGCAGCCGCGGTTCGCGGCGCCGGCGGGCGCTCGCCTCACGGTCCGGGGCGAGGCGCAGGACATGGCGGGTGCCGACCCACCATGTGGCGGGCGCGGCGTCCTCGGTGACGGGCCGGACGTCGGGTCCGGCGGCGGGCGCCGCGCCGCTGCCTCCGCGGCCGTCCCTCAGCAGGGAGCGGGCCAGTCGGCGGACGGTGTCCGCGGTGGGTGTCGGTGCCTGGGTCATGGTCGCGCCATTGCCGTTCGGGGAGGCAGGGAGGGGACGGAAGGGGCTGTTCAGTCCACTATGACCAGCTCTCGCGCGGTGTTGTTCAGCCGCCGCCCGCCGTCCTCGGTCACGGTCACGATGTCCTCGATGCGCACCCCGAACCGGCCGGGGAGGTAGATGCCGGGTTCGATGGAGAAGCACATGCCGGGGACGAGGGGCTGTTCCTCCCCCTCGATCATGTACGGCGGTTCGTGCGTGGTGACGCCGATGCCGTGCCCGGTGCGGTGGATGAAGTACTCCCCGTACCCGGCGTCGGCGATGACCGCGCGGGCCGCCCGGTCGACCTCCTGGCAGGCGGCCCCGGGCCGCACCGCGCGGAAGCCCGCCTCCTGGGCCTCCCGCACGAGGTCGTGCACCCGGCGTTCCTCGTCGGTGGGTTCGCCGACGTGGACGGTGCGGGAGGTGTCGGAGCCGTAGCCGTCCTTGAGTCCGCCGAAGTCGAGGACGACCATGTCGCCGCGTTCGATGACGCGATCACCGATCTCATGGTGCGGGTTCGCCCCGTTGGGGCCGGAGGCGACGATCGTGAAGTCGACCTGGGAGTGCCCGGACCGGCGCAGCAGGGCGGCGAGGTCAAAGGCCACGTCGGACTCCCTGCGGCCGGCGAAGGGGACGGCCCGGATTTCCTCGAAGGCCGCGTCGGCGGCGGCGCCGGCGGCGGCCAGGAGGCGCAGTTCCGCGGCGTCCTTGACGGCACGCAGCATCGGCAGGGCCTCGGTGAGGGAGGCGTACGAGGTGCCGGGCAGCGCCTTCTGCAGGCCCAGCAGGTGCATGGCCCAGGTGTTGTCGCTGATGCCGAACCGTCCGTCGGTGTCCAGCAGGGCGGCGGTGGCGGCGTAGGGGTCCTTGCCGTCGGTCCAGTCCCGCAGGGTGAGAGCGGAGGCACCGGGGGCGCGCTCGGCGTCCGGGGCCTCCAGGGTGGGGACGACGAGCACGGGGTCCCGGCCGGCGGCCAGGACCAGGAGGGTGAGCCGCTCGGTGACCGCGGTGGGGGTGTAACCGGTGAGCCACACCAGGTCGGGTCCGGGTGCCACGAGCAGTCCCGCGAGCCCGGCCTCGGCGGCCTGTCGCGCCGCCCGTTCGATACGGGCCTCGTAGTCGTCGGCGGTGAAGGACGCGGGCGTGGTGCCGGTCATCCGAGGGCCTCCCAGGGCGGTCATCAGGGCTACGGGCAGCATCCTGCCCGGCGGGCGGGGGCGACGCGAGCCGGTTCGCGGTGTTCGCCCCACGACCCACCGCAACTAATGGAAGGACATTGTCCAACCATTAGATCTAATGATTGGATCACACTCATTCGTTGACAGGTACAAATGAGGAGGCCTTCGACCGTGCTCGTACTCGCACACATCAGCGATCTGCATCTGGACGGCACCGCGCGGGCCACCGAGCGCGCCCGGCGGGTGCGCGACCGGCTGTGGGAGCTGCCGCGGCGTCCGGACGCGCTGCTGGTCACCGGGGACATCGCGGACCACGGCACGGAGGCCGAGTACGAGGAGGCCGCCCGCCTGCTGGGGCTGCGCGACGGGGACGCCCCGTTCCCGGTGCTGACCTGCCCCGGCAACCACGACAGCCGGGCGCCGTACCGCAAGGCCCTGCTGGGGCGACCGGCCGCCGACGGACCGGTGAACAGCGCGCATGTGCTGGCCGGCGGCGCCGTGCTGATGTGCGACTCGAGCATCCCGGGCCACGACGACGGGGAACTGGACGCGGAGACCCGCGCCTGGATCGAGTCGACGCTCGACGGACTCGACGACGGTCTGCCGGTGCTGCTCGCCTTCCATCACCCCCCGGTACCGCTGCACCACCCCCTGCCCGACTCCTGCCCGCTGCGCGACCCCGGGTGGCTGGCCGCCCTGCTGGCGCGCCGGCCCCAGGTCGCCGGGCTGATCACCGGTCACGCCCACACCCCGGCCGCCACCACGTTCGCGGGCCGCCCGGTGCTGGTGGGACCGGGCGTGACCTGGACACTGCGGCTGCCCTGGGAGGGCGAGCAGATCGCCGACCGGGACGCCCCGGTCGGGTTCGCCTTCCATGTCCTGGACGACGAGGGCCGGCTCACCAGCCACTTCCGGGCGGTCATGTGACGATGCCGGGGACCGCTGTCAGCTGCTGGTAGCCGCCGCTGCGACGGCGCACCGTCAGTTTCACCTCGTCGCCCGGGCGGGCCCGGGCGACGAGGCGTGCCAGGTCGGCAGCCGAGTCGACACGTGTGCCGCCGAAGGCGAGGAGTACGTCCCCCCGTACCAGACCGGCCGAGAACCCGGGACCGGGAATGTGCACACCGACGACCCGGGCCCCCGGTCTCCGGTCGTCGGCCACCTCCACCCCGAGCCGGACGACGGCGGGCGCCCGCGCCGGTGCCGAGGGCGCGCCCGTACCCGACGCCACGGGCGGGCCGGAAGGGGAAGCCGTCCCCGCCTGCCACTTCAGCTCGGGGAGTCCGCCCGCGCCGGCGATCGTCGCACCCATCGCTCCCAGCCCCACCCCGGACAGCACCAGCGCCACACCGGCCAACGCTCCGAGCACCGCGGACACCAGCCGCCGCCCGCGCCGTCGCCCGGCATGCTGCGCCGTGGGCCGGGCGGACTCGGGACGGTCCGCCGATCCGCCCCCGCCCCTGTCCCCGGGCATCGGTCTGGGCCGCAACGCGGGTCGTTCCATGGGTCGCCTCCGACAGAAGTGCCAAGCCGTCAGACGAGAACCGGCGGTGCCGGCGCGCGGTACGGGAGGAAGCCGTGGACCCGGCCGGACAGATACTCGTCCTTGTACCGCGGCACGTTCCGGTGCCAGTTGAGAATGCCCGCCATCCAGTTCTCCAAGTCCGTCACATACCCCCGCATGATCTCCCTCGCCTCTTGCGAGAGCTGGAAGTCGTCGCAGACGGCGGGCAGTTCGTGCGCCACGACATGCTGGAACTGGCGCATGCGCTGGTTCATCAGGTCCTGCACCACGGGCAGCGCGGTCGGATATTCGACCCCGAAGAAGTTCTGCACGACGAGCACCGCGTTGTGGATCTCCCCCTCGAACTCGATCTCCTTCTGGTAGGAGAAGACGTCGTTGAGCAGGCAGGCGTAGTCGATCGCCGCGTTCTCCAGGGAGCGCACGGGACCGCTGCGGTAGACCTCGGGCGGTACCGCCGGTCCGTGTCCGGCGCGGCAGAGTCCCAGGGTGAGATCGGAGCCGAAGGTGGCGCGCCGCATCTCCAGGTAGTCCACCGGGTCCGGAACGCGGTTCTGGATCTGGTTGGACAGCTCCCACACCCAGGCCTCGGTCATCGTCTCGACCGCCGCCCTCAAGGGGCGGCGCCGGCCGGGTGTCATCCCTGCCGTCGTGCGGGCCCACAGGTCGGTCAGGGAGCGTTCCATGGCGTTTGCGGGCGGCGGGACCGGCCCGTCGTCGAGGGGCATGCAGGCCGCGAGGCGTGCCGTGGTCAGCCGGGCGGCGGCCAGGTCGCGGCGGTGGCCGTACACCAGCGGGTAGTAGTCGTCGCCGTAGGTGCCGAAGGCCAGCCAGTCGGAGGCGAGGTCGAGTTGCTCCTGGGTGGCGTCCGGGTCGAGGCCCGCCGCGCACAGTGGCAGGTCGCAGCCGGCGAGCTTGTCCTCGTCCCAGACTCCCTCACCGAGGATGCCCATCCGCCGCGACCACTCCAGCAGGTGCCGCCGCGATCCGTCGAGCGCGGGGCTGAGCCGGAGCGGGAAGGGCATGTCGATCTCGGGAATGACGGATGGGCCGACCTTCGGGAACGACACCTGCGTGTAGGCGCGCGACCGCCCGGCCCCGGCGGTGGCGAGCAGCGCGCCGATGTCGGCGGCGGAGGTCCCCGGGCCGGACGGCGACTGCCAGGGGGCGCCGGAACGCGCGCCCTCGTTCATGTACCGGCTGGAGCGCAGATGCCATTCATGTCCTCCGGACTGCCAGTCCTGGAGGCCCTTCGTGTACGCCGCCACGGCCGCGACCCGGTCCGGGGTGAGCCCGTTCTCCAGTGCGACGGCGGGGACTTCGGTGAACGCGGTGTGCTCGAACTGCTGGAGTCGTGAGGTGAGCACGTCGTTGACCAGGTCGGCGGCCTCCTGGGTGGTGCAGCCGAAGAAGGTCTCCAGGACGAGGACGCCGTTGCTGAGTTCTCCCTCGTCCTCGACCTCCCGCTGGTAGGAGAACAGGTCGTTGCGCAGGTGCACGGCGTCGGAGAACGTCTCCATGAGCACCCTCAGCGGCCGCGTGCCGGCGACGGCGGCGGGCACCTCGGCGGTCGCGTACTCCACGAGCCCGGCCGACCAGGGGGCGCCGCCCACCTTGCGGCGCATCTCGATGTACTCGACGGGGTTGGCGATCCGCCCCTCGTTGATGTTGGACAGCTCCCACAGCGACTCGTTGAGGAGGTGCTCGGTGGCGACGGCGAACCGGCCTCGCCAGTCCTCGGACATCACCGGCACGGTGCGCGCCCACAGGTCGGCGAGGCCTGCCTCGACCGGGTTCTCCGGCGCGGGGACCGGGGCGTGCGGGTCCAGCGGCATGAACAGGGGCAGCCGGTCCAGGTGGGTCTTTCCGGCTGCGCGGTCCTGGCTGCGTTTGAACATCTCCAGGAAGTGGTCGTCGAAGAAGAAGACCCACACGTACCAGTCGGTGATGAGCGAGAGGGCGGGGCCGTCGCAGTCGGGGTGGGTGTACGCGCAGAGCAGGCCGTAGTCGTGCGCGTCGAGATCGGACTGCTCCCAGACCCCACTTCCCTCCAGCATGCCCATCTCCCGCGCCCACGCGGTCGAATGGGCGCGGGCCTGATCGACATGCGGGTTGAGCCGCGCGGGGTGCGGCAGGTAGAAGTGCGGGAGTGCGAACGGCTGCGTCATGGCCGGGGGCTACCCGTGGCCCGGTGGCGGCATCCGCCGGCCGGGACGTGATCACACCATCGCGTGAACCCTCGGCCGAACGGGAGTCGCGGCCCTCAGGTCCGTACCTGGATCAGCGCGTGGGTGCCGCCGGTGCGCCAGCGCTGCTCCTCGGCGGCCGTCAGCGCCGCTTCGACGTCGGCGGTCAGTCCGGTGATCACATCGGATTTCAGGGTGCGCAGGGCCGCGACCGGTCCCGGGAAGTACCGCGTGACGTCGGCGAACGGTGTGGTGGGGGGCCAGTACCGGTCGCCGACGAGACGACGGTAGTTGAGGTCGCCCTTGACGACGGTGACCGCGGCGGCGGCGAAGTCGGCGCGCAGGTCGTCCGGCATCTCCTCGTAGGGCAGCGGTGAGCAGGAGAAGGGATGCGCGCGCAGGGCGAGCCGGCCGTCGGAGAGGGCGGCCCACAGACCGCGCCCGTATGCGGCCGCCGCCCCCCTGGCGTCCGTGAGCCGGCGCACCGCGTCGACGACGTCGGCGGTGGTGGCGTCGGAGACGTAGTACGGGTACGGCTTGACGTGCAGTACCGCGCGACCGATGCGGCCGTGGGCGAGCAGGTGGGCGATCAGCAGAAGGTCCGGGACGAGTTCGCGGCCGGCGTTGTCGGCGACCAGGCACAGGGTGCCCGTACCGGAAGTGCCGAGCAGCGTCCACAGCCGCTCGCTGTCGTCGGCCACCAGGGCGGGGACGGCGGTGGTGTCCCCGGCCCCCTCGGCGGACAGCCGGAAGCCCAGGTCGGCACGGTTGCCCCACAGGGAGCCGTGCAGCAGGGCGCCCGCCCGTTCGCCCTCCGGGCGGCCGGTGAGGTCGTCGAGCGCGGCCAGTTCCTCGTCCGTGGCGGGCGAGTCGAGTTCGGCGAGTTTGGAGGGGCGGAACGGGTCGATGCCCTGCCAGGGACCGGGGCCGAAGTAGCCCACCGCGTCCAGCAGTCGGCGGTAGAACCAGCTTTCGGACCACAGCCATGGCACGTCGTACCAGGAGCGCCCGGCGTAGGTGTCCATCCCCCAGGCCTGCCAGCGCTCCCGGTCGTGCGTGCCGGCGGGGAGGGGTTCGACGGTGCCCGCGGTGCAGTTGGCCAGCAGGGCGTCGAGCGCGCCGTGCTGCGCGGGACCGTACGGGAGGGCCCCGCGCACCTGCCGGATGATCGCGGGGTGCCGCTCGGCCAGCACGCCGTGCGGGAACGTACCGGGCTCGTCGGCGACGATCACGGGCGCGGTGGGGGTGTCGGACATGCGGCTCACCGTAACGCGCGCCCGTCGTCGCGCGCCGGATGTCACACCGGCGCGATCTCCCGTTCCAGCCGTGCGGCCAGGCTGAGATAGCGCGCGCGCCGGGTCACGGGGACCAGACCGCGGATGAGGATCTGCCACATTTCGGCCGTGCGGCGCGGCTGGCGGGCGACGGATTCCCGGGAGCGGCCGACGACGCGGGTGCCGACGAAGAAGCAGACGAGGGAGTGGGCCACGACGTCGATGTCGACATCGGGGTGGACGTCGGCCTCCTTGACGGCGCCGAGGAGCCGGGCGGTGACGATGTCCAGCCACTCGGTGAAGGGGTGGCTGAGCGGAGGGCGCGGGCGGGTGCCGCCGGTGGCGAGCCGCAGGCCGGCCCGCAGGACGGGGTCCTCGGCGGACATCCTGGCTATGCAGAAGGTGAGGCGCATCAGCGCCTCCAGGGAGGTGTGGCCCCGGACCCCGGTCTCCCTGGCCAGTCGGCGGCAGGTCTCGGACTGGAGTTCCAGAATGGCGTGGGCGAGGTCCTCCTTCGCGGCGAAGTGGAAGTAGAGGGCTCCCTTGGTGACATGGGCGTGTTCGACGATGTCACTGAGACTGGTCGATTCGTAGCCCTGCCGGTCGAACAGGTCGGCGGCGGCCGTGATGATCGTCGCGCGGGTCTGCTCGGCGCGTACCTGCCTCGCCATCGCCTGAACTCCTGTGCCGAAAAGGAACGGGTCATGCCGTTTGTTTTAACGCCGGGTACACGATAACTCACCCTGCGCCAACATCAACCAGGCATACACACCGGCACACTTGGACGTATGCGGCAAAACAAACGCACCCTTCGAAAGAAAACAGCGCGTCCGGTATCTAAGTGTGTCAGGTGACGCCACAAAAGAAAACGGCGGGCCGACCGGTGCCCCATCCATCCACACCGGCCGGCCCGCCTGCCTGTGAGGCCGGCTCAGTAGGTCAGCCGTCCCGGGCTCCGCCCGTCCGGGTCGACGAGGGCGGCTACCGGCACCGAGGCCGTACGGGAAGCCGGCGTTCCCGCCGCCGGCCCTCCCGCCCGTTGCGGCGGCGCAGGCGGCGGCCCTGAACAACATGGCCACCGCGGCACCGGAACCGCACCCGGCGATGAGCCGCTCGGCCGGGATGCCCGCAGCGGCCGCGGTACGGGCCGCTGGGACGGCCGGCGCTCCGACGGGCGCGGCCCGGACGGAGGCGGCCGTCAGCAGGGCGACGGAGAGCGCCGCTACGGATATCGGCTTCCCTCTCGAGGAAGAGCCTTGGGAAGAGCTCGGGGCGGTGCGCAAGGGGGTGCCTTTCCTGTCGGGACCCCGGGCGGCGCGGAGTGCGGGGGGAGGGACCGATTCGCCTCGTCCTCGAAGCGGAGAGGTGAGCGGAGGGTGAATCGACGTGCGGCAGAGCGGTCGTCGGCCGGGGGCGAGCGGAGGCCCTTTCGGGGGGCGCGCCCGGGGGCCGGCAGCGCTCGAACGACAGGCAGCGCGCGGGCCGCCGGACTACGGGGGAAACCCTCGGCCCGGCAGGCAACCCACCCTTGACGAACTGCGGTTGACCAGGAACGGGACGCGATGCCCCGCATCGTCAGAGAGCTGAACGCACCGGCCGGTTCATCCGTACTGCACGCAAGGACCCAGCGCGATCCCGCTCCGCCGAAGGAGGCGTTCCGGATGTCCCGGACGACGACCGCACACCGCACCGCGCTCGCGGCGGCCCTCGTGACCCCGCTGCTGCTGCCGCTGTGGGTGGCAGCGCCGGCCCGGGCACACGGAGCGCCGACGGAGCCGGTGAGCCGCGTGGTGGCCTGCTCGCCCGAGGGCGGGGCGCGCGCGGCCACGGCGGCGTGCCGTGCCGCCGTCGCAGCCAACGGTGCGCCGTTCACGGCGTGGGACAACCTGAGGGTGCCGGACGTCGGCGGCCGGGACCGGCAGCGGATCCCCGACGGACAGCTGTGCGGCGGGGGTCTGCCCGCCTACCGGGGACTCGACCTCGCCCGCGCCGACTGGCCGGCGACCCGGGTGAGACCCGGTGCGGTGCTGCCGATGACGTACGTCTCGACGATCCCGCACGCCGGAACGTTCCGCGTGTATCTGACGAAGCCCGGCTACGATCCGGCGAAGCCGCTCACCTGGTCCGCCCTGCCCGAGCGGCCGTTGGCCGAGGTGACGGACCCGACTCTGACGGACGGCGCCTACCGATTCCGGGTGAACCTGCCCCCGGACCGGTCGGGACGTCATGTGCTGTACACGGTCTGGCAGAACAGCGGCACGCCGGACACGTACTACTCGTGTTCGGACGTGGTGTTTCCGGATCAGGAGGAACCGGCGGCCGGGAAGACGGCGGCCAGGCGGCGGGACGAGGCGCGGACGGACGCCGGGAAGACCGCGGCGCCTCCGGCACCGCGCCCCCGGACCCCGAGCGCCCCCGCCGCGAGCACCCCGGCGGCCCGCCCCTCGGAGCCCTCGAGCGCCCCCGCCGCCCGGACCGCCTCCGCCGCCCCCACCGGCCCTTCCGCCCCGCTGCTCGCGGGCGGCGCCCTCGCCGTCCTGGTGCTCACGGGAGGTGCCGCGCTCGCCCTGCGGCTGCGCCGGCGCTGAACCCGCCCCGCCACTTCCGGGAGTCGGGGGCACAGCCCGTACCGGCTGTTCGGTTCGGACGCCACGCGCGGCGCCCCCGTCCCTCACCGTTCATCACGATGCGGCAGCATCACCTCACTTCACGTGGTCTTTCACTTGACGACCAGTGGTCGCACAGGGTTGGCTCCGGGCCAGCGAAAGTCACGCGGTCGGCGGACGCCCCAGCGGCTGCCCTCCGTACTCGCCCCTGCTCTTGCTCGGCCGCACAGCGAGGTTCCGCACTCCTCATGAACAAGTCCTTCCCGTCACGCCGCTTCACCGGACACCGCATGGCGGCCCTGGCAGCCGCCGTCGGTCTGCTGGTGACCGGTTGCTCCGCGTTCGGCGCGGCCGACGACTCCTCGGACCCGCAGGACGCGGCCGGGCCCGGCTCGGGACGGATGAAGGTCACACTGGTCACCCATGGCAGTGAGGGCGACGCCTTCTGGGACCGGGTGAAGAAGGGTGCCGAGGCGGCGGCGGCCAAGGACGGCATCGAGCTGACGTATGTGAGCGACCCGGACCCGGCGGGGCAGGCCGAACTGGTCCGCGAGGCGGTCGGCGACGACGTCGACGGCATCGCGCTGACACTGGCCAAGCCGCAGGCCATGAAGGGCCCGGTGAACGAGGCACGGGCCGCGGACATCCCCGTGGTGGGGCTCAACTCGGGTATCGACGCCTGGAAGCCGACGGGGCTGCTGGAGTTCTTCGGCCAGGACGAGAGCGTCGCGGGCCGGGCCGTCGGCGAGAAGCTGAACGGGCTGAAGGCCAAGCACGCCCTGTGTGTCGTCCACGAGCGGGGCAACGTCGGCCTGGAGGCCCGCTGCGCCGGGGTGAAGAAGACCTTCGGCGGGAGGACGGAGAACCTCTACGTGGACGGCACCGACCCGAGCGCCGTCTCCGGCATCCTCACCGCCCGGCTGCGCCAGGACCCGTCCATCGACGAAGTCGTCACCCTCGGCGCGGACTTCGCGCTCACCGCGGTCGAGGCGGCCGCCGAAGCGGGCAGCGACGCCGGTGTCGCCACCTTCGACCTCAGCAAGGAACTGGTGGACGCCGTACGCGGCGGCAACGTGCAGTTCGCCGTCGACCAGCAGCCCTACCTGCAGGGCTATCTCGCCGTGGACGCGTTGTGGCTGTACCGGACCAACGGCAACATCAGCGGCGGCGGGGTCGCGCCGGTGCTGACCGGTCCGGCGTTCGTCACGAGGGCCAACGCGGACGCGGTCGCCGGGTTCGCCGCCGGCGGAACCCGTTGACGGGCCGGCCCGTGCGTACTCCTCCCCTCACCCGACCGCTGTAGGAGCACAATGTCTCCACGGACAGGTGCGCGGCGCCGTCTCGGCACCATTCGTCTCTCGCTGTTCCTCCTCGCGCTGGTTCCCAGCGTCAGCCTCGCCGGCATGTGGGGTCTGACGACGATCCAGATGTTCTCCGAAGGCCTGGAGCTGCGTTCGCAGACGGAACTGAGCCGGTCCACCGGTGCGATGGGCACGCACGCCACGCTCGCGCTGCAGAGGGAACGCCGGCTGACCGCCTCGTGGCTGGCGGCTCCGGGGAGCTCACGGTCCGCCCTCGACACACAGCGCGGGAAGACGGACGCGGCGGTCGCGAAGCTGGCCGGGCAGGCGGGCGTGATCGCCGAGGCACCGGCCCGCGTCTCGGACCGGCTGTACTCGGTGCTCGGCTCGGTGGGCAGCCTCGAGTACTACCGGGACCAGGTGGACAACCCCAGCGACATCACCGCCGAGGAGGCGCTCAACCAGTACACCTCGATCATCGACGACCAGATCCACGCCTTCCAGGAGCTCTCCCAGGTCGACGACGGGGATCTGACCTCGCAGGCCCAGCCGCTGATCGCGCTGGAGCACGCGGCCGAGCTGGTCTCCGAGGAGGACGCCCGCCTCACCCTCGCCTGGCCCTCGGGGCGCCTCGACGCGGAGAGCTGGGGCGAGTTCGCGGAGCTGGTCCACACCCGTCGCTGGCTGATCGAGGACCAGATCGTGCCGTCCCTGAGCGGCAGCACCAAGACGCAGACCGAGCGGATCCTGCAGAGCCCCGAGTGGCGTGCCCTGCAGGCGGTCGAGGACCAGGTGCTCGCCACCGCGCCGGAGGGCGAGGACCGCACGGTCGACCTGCCGGACCTGCGGGCGCGGTGGGACGAGGCCATGGACAAGGTCTCCCCGCAGTACGCCACGATGATCCGGCAGCAGACCGACGCACTGCTCAACCGCAGTGCCGACGAGGCCCGCAGCCTGCTGGTGACGGCCGCCTCCCTGAGTGCCGCGGGACTGCTCGCGCTCCTGCTGTGCTTCGGGCTGTCCTGGCGTATCACCCGCTCGCTGTCCCGCCGGCTGCGCGGTCTGCGGGTGGCCACGCTGGGGCTGGCGGAGGAGCGGCTGCCCGACGTGGTGGCCCGGCTGGAGCGCGGCGAGAAGGTCGACGCGGAGTCGGCCACGACCCCGCTGGACTACGGTGACGACGAACTGGGGCAGGTCGCGAACGCGTTCAACACCGCACAGCACACAGCCGTGCACACCGCGGTCGAACTGGCCGACGCCCGGCGCGGGTTCCAGAAGGTCATCCTCGGCATCGCCCGGCAGAGTCAGAACCTGGTCAACCTCCAGCTCAGCAAGCTCGATGCGCTGGAACGCCGGCACACCGACCCCGAGGTCCTCAAGGGCCTGTACGAACTGGATTCCACAGCCAGCCAGTTGCGCCGCTACGAGGAGAACCTGGTCATCATCAGCGGGGAGCGTCCCGGCCGTTCCTGGAGCGAGCCGGTCGCGCTGATCGACATCGTACGCAGCGCAGTCGGGGAAGTCGCCGAGTACCAGCGGGTGGAGGTCCTCACCGAGGAGGAGGTGTCGCTCGCCCCGCCGGCGGTGGCCGACGTGATCCACCTGCTGGCCGAGCTGATCGACAACGCGACGGTGTACTCGCCGGCGCCCAGCCCCGTCGGGGTGCGGGCGACCATGGTCGCCAAGGGCCTCGCCGTCGAGATCGAGGACCGGGGCCTCGGCATGGCGGAGGAGGACTACGCCTCCCTGAACGCCCAGTTGGCCAAGCCCCCGCAATTCGACGTGGTGGCGCTCGCCGACGACCTCCGGCTCGGCATGTTCGTGATCTCGCAGCTCGCGCACCGGCACGGCATCGCCGTCACCCTGCGGCCGTCGCCGTACGGCGGGACGACAGCGATCGTGCTGATCCCGCACGAGATCGTGGTGCGGGACGAGCCGCGCGGCAACGACCACCGGACCGCGGCGGACACCGGGGCCGCGCGGGACACGGTGGACGGTGGACGCGGGGAGGCCGCCCCCGGCACCCGGACGGACGCGGGCACGCGGGCCGCGGCGGCCCGGCCCGCCGCCACCCGGACCGCCGCCACCCGGACCGCCGGCGTGCCGGCGGCCGCCTCGGCGTCCGCCCCCCGCCCGGGCGGTCTCACCCCGCTCCCCCGCCGGGTGCCGCAGACCAGCCTGGCCGCCGAACTGCGCGAGGAGAGCGCGCCGGACGCCGGGGAGGAGACCGGCGAGGACTTCACGGCGGAACGCGCCGCCTCCTCCCTCTCGGGCTTCCAGCGCGGCACGAGCCAGGCACGGGACGACGGGACCGGCGACACCGACGAGGCCGTACCGGCACACGCGCCCGCCGCTTCCGCCGGGTTCCCGGATCCGCCCGCCGACCGCCGACCGCCGACCGCTCACGAAGGAACACCGTCATGACACGCCCCACCCCCGCCACCCACACCCAGCTGGACCAGCTGCTGACCGGACTCGTGGAACGGGTCGCCGACGTGAACCAGGCCGTGGTGCTCTCCGAGGACGGTCTGGTGGTCAGCAAGTCCACCGGCTTCCTGCGCGACGACGCGGAGCGCCTCGCGGCGACCGCCTCCGGTCTGATGAGCCTCAGCAAGGGCGTCAGCATGGACTTCCGCGGCGGCCCGGTGCGCCAGGCGCTCATCGAGATGGCCCACAGCTACCTGATCCTCACCTCGGCCGGTCCCGGTGCCCACCTGGTGGTGCTGACCGGTCCGAACGCGGACGTCGGCGTGGTGGCGTACCAGATGAACATGCTGGTGAAGAAGATCGGCGAGCACCTCAGCGCGGCGCCGCGAGAGGCCGCCGGGCCCGCAGCCGATCCCGGCGTGTGAGGTGGGCGGTAGCGACTCGGCCGGCCGGCTGGTCCGGCCGTTCACCCTGACCGGTGGCCGGACCCGACCCAGCCGCGCGGACTTCACGCTCATCACCACGGTGACGGCGGCGGATCCGCAGCCCGGGAGCGCGGCCCGGCCGCAGCCGGAGCACCTGCGGATCCTGCGGCTGTGCGACAGGCCGGTCGCGGTCGCCGAGCTCGCCGCGCGTCTGGACCTCCCGGTGAGCGTGGTCGTCATCATGCTCTGCGATCTGCTGGAGGCGGGCCGCATCACCGCCCACCCGCCGCACCCCGTCACCCGTACCACCCCGGATCTGGACCTGCTGCAGAAAGTGAGGGAGGGCCTTGGCCGGCTCTGACACCACCGCTCAGGCTTCCGCCGACCGTCCGGCACCCGACACGGTCAAGATCCTGATCGCCGGTGGCTTCGGCGTGGGCAAGACCACCATGGTCGGCTCGGTCAGCGAGATCGTCCCGCTGCGCACCGAGGAACCTCTGACCATGGCGGGACTCGACGTCGACGACCTGAACGGCGTCGAGGAGAAACGTGCCACCACGGTCGCCCTGGACTTCGGCCGGATCACCGTCTCGGACGATCTCGTGCTGTATCTCTTCGGCACGCCGGGGCAGCAGCGGTTCTGGTTCATGTGGAACGACCTGGCCCTCGGCGCGCTGGGCGCGGTGGTCCTGGTGGACGTGCGCCGTCCCAAGTCCAGTTTCGCCGCGATCGACTTCTTCGAGCGCCGGGGCATACCGTTCGTGATCGCCGTCAACGGCTTCCACGGTGAGCATCCGTACCCGGTGGAGGACATCCGGGATGCGCTGACGCTGCCGGAGGGCGTTCCGGTGCTGCTGTGCGACGCGCGCGAGCGGGAATCGAGCCGGGATGTGCTGATCGCGCTGGTCGACCGGCTGATCGCGCAGGCGGCCCCGGCGGGGTGAACGGCCCGTGGGGTGCGGCCGGTCGGCCGCACCCCGTCGGCGGTCAGTCCAGGCCGGCCGACTTCAGCCAGGCCTTGGCCACGTCCAGCGGGTCCTTCTTGTCCAGCTGGATCTGGGCGTCGAGGTCGAGGAGCGTCTCGGTGTCCAGTTTCGCCGACACGGCGTTGAGCGCGTCGACGCCCTCCCGGGGGAGCGCGTCCTTGTGGACCAGTGGGGTCACGTTGGCGAATCCGAAGAGGTTCTCCGGGTCCTTCAGGACGACGAACCCCTCCTTCACGATGGTCGGGTCCGTGGTGAAGATGTCCGCGGCCTGGACCTCGTTCGTGGTGAGCGCCGCCTGGGTCAGCGGGCCGCCCGCGTCAAGTGCCTTGAACGACTTGAACTTCAGCCCGTAGACGGCCTCCAGGCCCTTCAATCCCTGCTGCCGGGTCTGGAACTCGGGCGAGCCTCCGATCACCAGGTCCGGTGCGATGTCCTTGAGGTCGGCGAGGGTCGACTCGGCGGTGAGGCCGTACTTCTTGGCGGTCTCGGCGTTGACACTCACCGAGTCCTTGTCCTCCGCGGGTGACGGTTCCAGCAGCGTCAGCTTCTGGTCCAGCTTCGCCTTGACGGCCTCGTTCACCGCCTCCGTCGACTCCTGCCCGGCCTCGGGGTCGAGGTAGGCGAGGAGGGAGCCGTTGTACTCCGGCAGGACCGTGATGGAGCCGTTCTTCATCAGGCCGTACGTTGTCTCACGGCTGCCGATGTTGTGCTTGTAGCTGACCTTGAGCCCCTTGGCGCGGAGCGCCTCGCCGTAGATGTCGGCGAGCAGGGTGCTCTCGGCGAAGTTGTTCGAGCCGACGACGACGGTGCCCGTCTCGGCCTTCTCCCCCTCCAGGGGGTTGTCGGAGGTGTCGTCGGAGGAACAGCCCGCGAGCAGGGCCGCCGCGGCGGTGAGCGCGACGGCGGCCGCGCCGGTGTGCCTCGTTCTGGGCCTGCTGCTTTTCGCGGTAGAAGTCATTCGCCGATCCAATCCAGCCGTTTTACGGTCAGTCAAGAACATGGTGGTCACGGTTTGTCTCAGGGGTGGGGGCCGGACGTCAGCGCCTGCGTACGCCGGGCGACACCGCCAGCCGTCCCGCGGCCCAGAACAGCGCGAGGGTGGCGAGTGCCAGGACCGCCACCAGCGTGGCGCCGCCGACCACCTTCTCGTAGTCGCGCTGGTAGAGCCCGTCGATGATGTACCGGCCGAGACCGCCGAGACTGACGTACGCGGCGATGGTGGCCGTCGACACGATCTGGATGGCGGCGGACCGCAGGCCGCTCAGGATCAGCGGGAGCGCCACCGGTACTTCGACCTGGAACAGGATCCGCGACTCGTGCATGCCCATCCCCCTCGCGGCGTCCACCGGCGCGGGATCGACGGAGCGGACCGCCTCGTAGGTGGTCACCAGGATCGGCGGGACGGCCAGGACGACCAGCGGGATCATCACGGGCAGCAGACCGAAGCCGATGAGCAGGACGGCCAGCACCAGCAGGCCGAAACTGGGCAGCGCGCGGGCGGCGTTGGCGATGAAGGCGAGCGCGTTCCCACCGCGTCCGGTGTGCCCGGTCAGCAGACCGACGGGCAGGCCGACGGCGGCGGCGATCGCGAGGGCCAGCAACGAGTACTGGACGTGCTCCCAGAAGCGCTGCGGGATGCCGTCATAGCCCTGCCAGTGGGCGCTGTCGCCGAAGAAGGCGCTGACGAAGTTGAGGACGTTCACCGGACCGCGCCCTCCGGGGTGATCTCCGCCCGCCGCGCGGCGGGTTTCGGACGGGTGCCGCCGCGCGGCATCCACGGGGTCAGCAGCATCCGCAGCAGGACCAGCAGGGCGTCGCACGCGATCGCCAGTGCGGCCATCGTGAGCACGGCGTTCACCGCGAGCTCGGGCCGGTCGTACTTCTGCGCGGCCGCGAGCAGATTGCCGAGGGCGCCCTGGTTGCCGATCAGGGCGCCGACGCTGACCAGGGAGATGCTGGACGCGGTGGCGACCCGGAGCCCGGCGATGATGGCGGGCGCGGCGATCGGCAACTGCACCTGGAGGTAGCGCCGTACGGGCCCGAAGCCCATGGCGGTGGCCGCGGCGAGCGTCTCGTCCGGCACCGAGCGCACGCCGTCGACGATCGCCGGGACGAGGACCACGAGGCTGTAGAGGGCCAGCGGGATCATCACGGTGAGTTCGGTCTGGCCGGTGTAGTCGATGAGGACGACGAAGAACGCCAGGGACGGGATGGCGTACAGCACGGTCGTCACACCGAGCACGGGCGGGTACAGCCAGCGGAAGCGCCCGCACAACAGCGCGAGCGGCAGCGCGAGGGAGAGTCCGGCGGCCACCGGCAGCAGGGCCTCGCGCAGGTGCAGCCCGATCAGGCCGGACCAGCTGTGCTGGAGGTCGCTGGGAATGTCGAAGAAGCCGCTCACTTCGTGACCTTCTCGTCCTCGGCCCGGCCGGCCGTGGGGGCGGCGGTGTGGCCGGCCGTGTGGGCGGCGCGGATCGCCTCGCCGATGGTCTGCTGGGAGACGACGCCGGTCACCCGGCCGTCGTCGTCCACGGCGACCGCCCAGCCGGTGGGCGAGAGCACGGCGCAGTCCAGGGCGGCCCGCAGGGAGTCGGCGGCGGGCACGAACGGCCGCCCGTACGGCAGCAGCCGGTCGGTCCTGATGTCCCCGGCGGTCAGCTCGTCGCGGGCGGCCCAGCCGAGCGGGCGGCCGTTGGTGTCGGTGACCAAGAGGTACGGGGCCTTGACGGCGGCGATCCGTCCGGTCGTCGCGTCGGCCGGGATCACGGCGTCGGTCGTCAGCTCCAGTCCGGCCGAAGGGAAGAAGGACAGTCGGCGGATACCGCGGTCGGCGCCCAGGAAGTCCTCCACGAAGCCGTCCGCGGGAGCGGACAGCAGCTCCGCGGGCGGCGCGTACTGGGCCAGCCTGCCGCCCTCGCGCAGGACGGCGACCATGGTGCCGAGTTTGATCGCCTCGTCGATGTCGTGGGTGACGAAGACGATGGTCTTGCCCAGCTCGTCCTGGATGCGCAGCAGTTCGTCCTGCAGCCCTTTGCGCACCACGGGGTCGACGGCCGAGAACGGCTCGTCCATCAGCAGCACCGGCGGGTCCGCGGCGAGTGCCCGCGCCACCCCGACGCGCTGCTGCTGCCCGCCGGAGAGCTGGTACGGGTACCGCTTGGCCAGCGAGGTGTCCAGGCCCACCCGCTCCATCAGCTCCGCCGCCCGCTCCCGGGCCCGCTGCCGGCCCCAGCCGAGCATGCGGGGGACGGTGGCGATGTTGTCGACGATCGTGCGGTGCTGGAAGAGACCGGCGTTCTGGATGACGTATCCCATGGACCGGCGCAGGACGGTGACCGGTTGGCGCCGGCTGTCCACGCCGTCCAGCAGGATCGTTCCCTCGGTGGGTTCGACCATCCGGTTGATCATGCGGAGGGTGGTCGTCTTGCCGCACCCCGAGGGTCCGACGAGGACGGTGATCGAGCGGTCGGGAATCTCCAGCGACAGCCGGTCGACCGCCACCGTGCCGTCCGGGTACCGTTTCGTGACTGAATCGATCCGTATCAAGACGCCGAATGCCCTTCGGTGGCGGAAGTTTCTGACCGGGGTCGCACGCACTGTCGCCGGTGAGTGTAAACGGCACCACTGACAGAACCCCGGAACCCCGCACCCGGGTCACAACGGCCTCGGGTTAGGCCGCCACCTGCCCGGATCCGACCGCGGGAAACCCCGGGGTCCGCCGCACCCGCCGGTCCGCCGTCACGGCGAACACCTCGCAGCCGGGGCGCGCGGCAGCCCACGCGATCCCCTCGCGTCCCAGCGCGAAGGCCGCCGTGGCGACCGCGTCCGCCTCGGTCAGGGTGGGGGCGACGACGGTCAGGCTCAGCAGTGCGGTGGCGGGGCGGCCGGTGCGTCCGTCGACGATGTGGTCGCCACGTTCATAGCGTGCGGAGGTGGCGACCGCGCCGTCGGCGAGGCGGACTACGGCGCAGAGCCGGGCGGGTGCCGCAGTATGGGCGGGTGGAAAAAGTACGCCTCCTCGTCGTGGACGACGACCCGCCGATAGCCGACCTGGTGGCGACGGTCGCCCGGTACGAGGGCTGGGACGCGGTCACCGCCAACTCCGGTGAGGAGGCGCTGCGCCGCGCGGCCGAGTTCCGCCCGGACATCGTGGTGCTGGACCTGATGCTGCCGGACGTCGACGGCTTCGGCGTCCTGGACCGGCTGAGGCGCTCCGGGACGATGGTGCCGGTGGTGTTCCTCACCGCGCGGGACGGGGTCGCCGACCGGGTGGCGGGGCTGACCCGGGGCGGCGACGACTATCTGGTCAAGCCCTTCGCCGTGGAGGAGCTGATGGCGCGGCTGCGCACCGTGCTGCGGCGCAGCGCGGGGCCGGGGTTCCAGCGGTCGGTGCTGCGGGTGGCGGACCTGACGATGGACGAGGACACCCGTGAGGTGCGGCGCGGGGAACGGCTGCTGTCGCTGACACCGACCGAGTACGAGGTGCTGCGCTATCTGATGCGCCGCTCACCGACCGTGCTGACCAAGGCGCAGATCCTGGACCACGTGTGGGAGTACGGCTTCGGGGGCCGCTCCAACGTGGTGGAACTGGTGGTCAGCCGGCTGCGGCGCAAGCTGGACGACACCGGTGCGCCGCTGATCCAGACGGTGCGGGGCTTCGGGTACGTGATCCGGCAGGCGCCCGAGTGACCGCGTACCTCCGGCGGCTGCGGGACACCTACCGGCGGATGCGCCTCGGCACCCGGCTGACACTGGGCCTCGGGGTGCTGTCGCTCGCGGTGTTCGCGGTCGTCGGGACGGCCCTCACCACGTACATGCACGACTATCTGGAGCGGCAGCTGGGCGACCAGCTGAAGCTGATCCAGACCGTGCAGGCCAAGGACGCGGCGGCGCACGGCACGGTGAAGCGGAAGCCGTACTACGGGTGGTACACGGCGGTGTACGACGTCTCCGCCTCCGGCGACGCGGTCACGCTGCGCACGCCGTCCGACGTGCCGGGGGACACCCGGGCGATGGCGGATCTCGCCCGGGCGATGGCGCACTCCGACACCGAACTGACGCGCACCGCGCGGATCGACGGGGAGGGCACCTACCGGCTGCGCGGCTGCGAGGTGGAACCCGGTGTGGTGCTGGTGAGCGCGGCTCCCGTGAAGGACGTCGAGCAGACCGTCGAGCAGCTGATCACGGTGCAGGTCGTGGTGTTCGCGCTGGCGCTGCTCGCCCTGGTGGTGTCCGGGCGGCGGATGCTGCGGCGCGGGCTGAAGCCGCTGAGCGACATGGCGCACACCGCGCACGGCATCGCCTCGCACGACCTGAGCGAGTCCGCGGCACGGCTGCCGCTGCGCGCGGACGGGCGGGACGGCGGTCTCGAGGTGGCGGAGCTGCGCACCGCCTTCAACACGATGCTGGAGCACATCGACGACTCCCTCGCGGTGCGCGCGGAGGCGGAGCTGCGGCTGCGTCGCTTCGTCGCGGACGCCTCGCACGAACTGCGCACCCCGCTGATGTCGGTACGCGGCTACGCGGACCTGTTCCAGTACGCCGCCGCCAACGAGCCGGCCGAACGCGGACGGCATCTGGCCCGGTTGCGGGCGGAGGCCGCACGGATGGGGGTGCTGCTCGACGATCTGCTGCTGCTCGCCCGGCTGGACGCCGCGGAGGTGGAGGCACCGCTGCGGACCGCGGACACGGATCTGGTGGAGCTGGTGCAGCAGGCCGCCGACGCGTTCCGGGCGGGTCATCCGGGACATCCGCTGACGGTGGCGGCCGGTGCCGGCCCGCTGATCCTTCGCCTGGACCCGCAGCGCATCCGGCAGGTCCTGGACAATCTGCTCACCAACGCCGCCGTGCACACCCCGGCCGGCACCCCGGTGTCGGTGGCGGTGTCCGTGGCCGGTGATCCGGAGTCCGCGCTGGTGCGGGTGGCCGACGCGGGCCCCGGTGTCCCGGCGGAGGACCGGGAGCGGGTGTTCGACCGGTTCTACCGGGTCGACAAGGCCCGCAGCCGCGACCGTGGCGGCAGCGGGCTGGGCCTCGCGGTCGCCCGCTCGCTGATCCGGGCACACGGCGGCGACATCGAGCTGAACGGCGAGCCCGGGGCCACCGTGTTCACGGTACGGCTGCCGCTGGACGGAGCCGGTCTTACGGACCGGTGACATGCCGGGCGCGGCCCCGCTTCCGGGTGGGGCGCGGGCCTAGCGTGGGCGCATGCGTGTACTGGTCACCGGCGGTGCCGGGTTCATCGGGTCCCATGTCGTCGAGGCGCTGCGGGCCCGTGGGCACGAGCCCGTCGTCTTCGACGTCCGCACCGATCCGACGGCGGACGTGCGCGCCCCCGGAGCGGTGCGCGAGGCCCTGTCCGGCATGGACGCGGTCTGCCACCAGGCGGCGATGGTCGGCCTCGGCACCTCCTTCGCCGACGCGCCGGAATACGTCTCCCGCAACGACCTGGGTACGGCGGTGCTGCTCGCGGCGATGGCCGACGCAGGGGTGGCGCGGCTGGTGCTGGCCGGTTCGATGGTCGTGTACGGCGAGGGCCGTTACGTCTGTGCCCGGCACGGCGTGGTGCGGCCGGGGCCGCGGACGGTCACCGACCTGGCGGCAGGGCGGTTCGAGCCCACGTGCACGGTGTGCGGCTCGGACCTCGAACCCGGCCTGGTCGGCGAGGACGCCCCGGCCGATCCGCGCAATGTGTACGCCGCGACCAAGCTGGCCCAGGAACACCTGGCCGCCGCCTGGGCCCGGTCGACGGGCGGCTCGACGGTGTCGCTGCGCTACCACAACGTCTACGGCCCCGGCATGCCTCGCGACACCCCGTACGCGGGCGTCGCCTCCTTCTTCCGCTCCGCGCTGGCCCGCGGCGAGGCCCCGCGCGTCTTCGAGGACGGCGGCCAGCGCCGGGACTTCGTCCATGTGCGGGACGTGGCGGAGGCGAACGTCGCCGCGCTGGAGGCGGAGCCGGCCGCCGGGGTGTTCACCGCGTACAACACGGGCAGCGGTACGCCCCACACGGTCGGCGAGATGGCCCGCGCCCTGGCCGTGGCGTACGGCGGCCCGGACCCGGTCGTCACCGGCGAGTACCGCCTGGGGGACGTCCGCCACATCACGGCCGACTCCGCCCGCCTGCGCACCGAGCTGGGCTGGAAGCCGGCGACCGGCTTCGAGGAGGGCATGCGGGAGTTCGCGGCCGCGGGTCTGCGGGGCGACTGAGCCGCCGGGGCCGGCTCAGCCCTGTGTCGCCGGGAGGGTCACCTCGAAGCGGCAGCCGCCGGTGACGTTGCGGACCGTGGTGCTGCCGCGGTGGGCCTCGACGATGCCGCGGACGATGGCGAGACCGAGGCCCGCGCCGGCCGGCGGGGTGCGGGCGTGGGTGCCGCGCCAGCCGGTGTCGAAGACGCGGGGCAGGTCCTCCTCGGGGATGCCGCCGCAGCCGTCGGTCACGGACAGCACCACGCCCTCGGACGAGCGCTGCGCGGCGACGGCGACCGTGCCGTCGGCCGGCGTCCGGCGGATCGCGTTGACCAGCAGGTTGCCCAGCACGCGGCTCATCTCCCGCCCGTCCACCTCCACCGGCACCGGTTCGACCCCGTCGCCGACGAGCCGTACCCCGTGCTCGCGGGCGAGCGGGTCCACTCCGGCGAGGGCGTCACCGATGAGGTCGTACAGGGAGATGCGGGAGGGCGAGAGGGTCAGCGCGCCCGCGTGGATGCGGGAGAGCTCGAAGAGGTCGCCGACCATGTCGTTGAGGCGTTCCACCTCGGTGCGGATCTGCCGGAGATAGCGGTCGGGTTCGGCGGCGACCCCGTCCTCCAGCGCCTCGGCCATCGCGCGCAGTCCGGCGAGCGGGGTGCGCAGATCGTGGGAGATCCAGGCGACGAGTTCCCTCCGTGAGGATTCCAGAGCCCGCTCGCGGTCCCGTGACTCGGCGAGTTTGACGCTCGTCGCCGCCAGTTCGCGGCTGAGCGCGGCGAGTTCGGCGGTGGCCGGGCCGTCGGGCGCGGCGAAGTCACCGCCGTCGCCGAAGGAGCGGGCGGCGAGCGCCAGTTCCCGGCTGCGGGCGACGACCCAGCGGCCCAGCAGCAGCGCGGTGACCGTGGAGACCACGGCGGCCATGGCGACGACCGTGGTCACCACACTCAGGTCGTGCGCCGAGAGGAACATCGCCTGGGCGACGGCCAGTGTGCCGGCGAGCATGGCCGTCACCCCGACCCCGGCGACCACCGCGAGATGCGCGGTGAGCGACCGCCGACGGATCAGCAGCAGCACACACGCGCCGAGCAGACCGGCCGTGGCGGCGCCGAGGAAGGCGAACAGGGCGATGAGCAGTGTGTCCCGCATCGCTCACGTCTCCCCGGAACCGGCGGCGGGGTCGCAGCGGTAGCCGACGCCCCACACGGTCTGGATGAGCCGGGGCCGTGCCGGATCGTCCTCGACCTTGCCGCGCAGCCGCCGTACGTGGACGGTCACGGTGGACAGGTCACCGAAGTCCCAGCCCCACACCTCCCGCATCAGCTCCTCGCGCGCGTACGCCCGCCCGGGATGACGCAGGAGGAAGGCGAGGAGATCGAACTCACGGATGGTGAGGGCGAGTTCGACGCCGCGCTTGGTGGCCCGGCGGGCGGCGGGGTCGACGGCGAGCGAGGCGGCCCGCAGCAGGCCGGACGCGGCGCCCGACGCGGGGCGGGTGCGGCGCAGCACGGACTCGACGCGCAGGACGAGTTCGCGCGGGCTGAACGGCTTGGTGACGTAGTCGTCGGCGCCGACCTCCAGGCCGAGGATGCGGTCGTCCTCGTCGCCCCGAGCGGTGAGCATGATGACGGGCACCGGCCCGTGACCACGCATCCGGCGGCACACCTCCAGGCCGTCCATGCCGGGCAGCATGAGGTCGAGGACGACGAGGTCGGGCCAGTGGGCCGCCGCGCGGGCGAGCGCGTCGGGGCCGTCGCCGGCCCGGTCGACGACGTATCCGGCGCGGTGGAGGTAGCCCGTGACGATCTCGGCGACGGTGGGGTCGTCGTCCACGACGAGGACCCGGGCCCCGGCCTCGGCGTGCGGTGGTCGTTGCTCCATACGGTCAGCCTCGCACCACGCGCGCGCGAAGGTGCGGGCCGGTCACCGACGTCCGCGTTCCGTAAGGAGCCGATGACCGTTATGTCTGTTTCGTGCTCGTAGGGTGAGAGCCGTGACCACCTCCCCCTCCACCCCGGACCAACCGGGCCCGGCGTCCGTGGACGTCGTCCTGCCCTGTCTCGACGAAGCCGCGGCGCTGCCGTGGGTGCTGGAACGCGTCCCGCCCGGCTGGCGCGCCCTTGTCGTGGACAACGGCTCCACGGACGGCTCCGACCTCCTCGCCCGCGCACTCGGCGCGACCGTCGTGCGCGAGGAGCGGCGCGGCTTCGGCGCCGCCTGCCATGCCGGACTGACCGCCGCCACGGCCGACATCGTCTGCTTCTGCGACTGCGACGCCTCGCTGGACCCGGCGGACCTGGTGCCGTTCGTCCGGGAGATCCGGACCGGCGCGGCCGACCTGGTGCTGGGCCGGCGCCGCCCGCAGGCACGCGGCGCCTGGCCGGCCCATGCCCGCGCGGGCAACCTCGCCCTGTCCCGGCTGCTGCGGCGCCGTACCGGACTGCGGCTGCGCGATCTCGGCCCCCTGCGGGCGGCCCGGCGCGCGGAGTTGCTCGCCCTGGACCTGACCGACCGGCGCAGCGGCTATCCGCTCCAGATGGTGGTGCGCGCCGCCGACGCCGGCTGGCGGATCACCGAGCACGACGTCCCGTACGCACCGCGCACCGGCGCCTCCAAGGTCACCGGCACCTGGCGCGGCACCTTCCAGGCGGTACGGGACATGAGCCGGGTGCTCCAGGAGCCACCGGTACGGCAGGAGGTGGCCTCATGACACCGACGACCGCCGTGACCCTGCTCGTCATCGCCAAGGAGCCCCGCCCGGGCCGGGTGAAGACCCGGCTGACCCCGCCGTTCACGCCCGAGGAGGCCGCCGGACTCGCCGAGGCCGCGCTCGCGGACACGCTGGAGGCGGTGGCACGCACCCCCGCGCGGCGCCGGGTGCTGGTGCTGGACGGGGTGCCGGGGCCCTGGCTGCCGGCCGGTGTCGAGGTCGTACCGCAGTGCGCGGGTGGTCTCGACGAGCGGCTGGCCGGGGCGTTCGCCGGGTGCGACGGACCCGCGCTGCTCATCGGCATGGACACGCCCCAGGTGACACCGGAGTTGCTCACCGTGGACTTCGCCGACTGCGACGCGTACTTCGGCCCCGCCGAGGACGGCGGCTTCTGGGCGCTGGGCCTGGCCGAGCCCGACCCGGATCTGCTGCGCGGGGTGCCCATGTCGATCCCGGACACGGGGGCCGCTCAACGGCGGCGGCTCGCGCATCTGCGGGTGCGGGAACTGCCGCGGCTGCGGGATGTGGACACGGCGTACGACGCCGCCGTGGTCGCCGGTGCGGCGCCCGGCGGACGCTTCGCCGCACGTCTGGCGCGGTTGACGGCGGCTCATCGGTGAGCGGGGTGCGGGCGGCGGCGCGCCTCGGACACCAACGGGCCTACGACGCCGCTGAACACGCCTGGTCCGCCGACCCCTACGCCGACGCCCTGCGCGCCGGCCGGGGACCGCTGTTCCTGCGCCGCGCCGACGGATGGCTGCTGCCGCTGGACGTGGAGCGCTGGTGCGCCGAGGCGGACGATGCCGACCTGGAGGTGCTGCGGCGCTGCGAGGGCACGGTGCTGGACGTGGGCTGCGGCCCGGGACGGCTGGTCGCGGCCCTCGGCACCCAGGGGCGTCGTGCCCTCGGCATCGACGTCAGCGAGGCGGCGGTGGCACACACCGTCCGGCGCGGCGGGCAGGCACTGCTCCGCTCCGTCTTCGACCCGCTGCCCGGCACCGGCCGCTGGGGCACCGTCCTGCTCATGGACGGCAACGTCGGCATCGGCGGCGATCCGGTCGTCCTGATCCACCGGCTGGCTCGGCTCCTGGTGCCGGGAGGCCTGCTGATCGCCGAGACGGCTCCCCAGCCGGACGTCGACGAACGCGCCCTCGTCCAGGTCACCAGCCTGCACGGCACCCCCGGCGGTGCCTTCCCGTGGGCCCGCGTCGGCACCCCGGCGCTGCTGCGCCACGCGAAGGCGGCGGGCTGGCGGGCGGACGACCAGTGGTCGACGAGCGGACGCACCTTCGTGGCACTGCGCGCCCGTAGTGCCTGAGGAAGTGAGCTCTCCGGGAGACCACACGCCTCGTGGTCACTGGCCATGGGCAAGCAGGTCGAACGAAGGCGACAACGCACCGGCCCGGCACCACGGGCCCGGAGCACCGTCGAAACAGCCGTCAGCCGTCAGCCGTCAGCCGTCAGCCGTCAGCGGGCGGGTTCCTCCGTCCGCGCCGCCGCACCGCGAACACCACCGCCGAGACGCCGAACAGGGCGGCCGTGACGATCAGCCATCGGGTCGCGTAGCCGTCCGCGGACTGGCCCGCCACGCCCGCGTAGCGTTCCGACACCCGGCCGGTGATCAGCGGGAACCACACGAGCAGCAGCAGCCCGGACAGGGCGGCCGGCACCCGTACGTGGTTGATCCACGCCCTGCGCCGGCCCGCGCCCCTCACCAGCGCACGGTCGGCCGCCGCGTACAGCGGCAGCAGCACCAGGTCATGGATCACCGCCGCGCCCACGAACCACAGCGCGACCAGGAACCAGTCGCCGTCGAGCAGCCGCGCCCCCGCGTACCCGCAGAGGGCGAACGAGGCGAGCAGTACCAGCAGACGGAACGGGCTGCCGAGCACGGGGCGGGGGAACCGGTGTCGCGTGCGCACGGGAACGAGCCTCCTCACAGCTCACCGAACGTCAGCCGCGCGACCCACTTGGTGAGGAGCACGCCGGGAGCCGCGGGGACGATGATCCGGGCCGGGTGGCCGTGATCGGGGGTCAGGTCCGCGCCGTTGACGGACAGGGCGAGCAGGGAACGCGGGTCGCCCACCTGGTTGTCCCGCAGCGCGGCCCGCCGGAAGGCGCCGCGGCGTTGCAGTGACTCCACGAACACGTCGACCGGGTCGTCATGGCCGACGAGCGCCGCGAGGTCCCGCAGCCGTACGCCCCGCCACGACTGGCCGGAGGTGGACCAGCCCTCCACACAGGCGATGGGCAGGTCGGCACTGTGCAGCGGCAGACCGAGCAGATCGGCCCTGCTGAGCCGTACGGTGCCGGAGCGCCCGGTGACGACCAGCCGCCACGCCTCCCCGGTCGTCTCCCCGGCGCGGATCCCGGCGTACGCGGCCGTCTTGTTGATCTGGAAGCCTGCCGGTCCACTGCCTGGTTCCGGCCCGCCGTGCGGGGTCAGGACGGCGGTCTCGCGCAGCGGTCCGTCGAAGCTGCGCCCGGCGGAGGTGGCGAACAGGAGCAGCGAGCCGCCGCCGACCAGCCCCAGCGCTCCGCGCCGCGAGACGGTCGGCCGGTCGGGGTGAGGGGCGACCAGGTCGTCGGCCCACTCCTCGGCCCCTTCGTCCGCCGCCTCCTCGCTCCCCTCCCGCATCCGCCGCAGATTGCGCAGCGCCAGCGGCGCCTTCAGCACCGTGTGGGCGAGGAACGCGCCGAAGAACACCCAGGCACCGTAGAAGTGCAGGGGGTAGAAGGAGCCGGGGAAGACGTAGTCGAGCTGGACGTTGAGAATGCCCGTCACGAACTCGAACAGCGCCCCGCCGACGAGGAGCAGCAGTGAGGTCCGCTCCAATGCGTGGGTGAGCGACCGGGCCGGCGGCAGGGTGAACAGCCTGGGCACCACTGACCACAGCTTGGCCAGCAGCACCGGGACGAGTGCGAGGCCGAGCGTGACGTGGACGCCCTGGGTCAGCCGGTACAGCCACGGCGGATCGGTGGGCCAGGAGAACAGATAGAAGCCGAGGATCCCCTTGCCGGGCGTCTTGTCGTTCACCGGTGACAGGTCCGGGTTGTACGCCGCGTACGACAGCAGTCCCGTCACGAACAGCAGGGTGACGCCGGCGAGAAGGACCACTCCGAGGACCGAGGTGAACCAGGTGCCGCGCAGCGGGCTGCGCCAGAAGTCCGGTGAGAAGGGGCTCCGCGCGGGGCGGGTGGGGAGGAGAGACCGAGCCATGTGCCGACCGTAGGTCCGCGGCACCCCGTGAACGGGCCCGGGAACGATGACGAAACGCTGACATCCGCCCTTGTCAGCCGCTCGGCGCCGCTTCACCTGCCTAGCGTGTGGACGTGAACCGCGATCTCCCCCGCACCGCCCACCGCGGCGTCGTCCGTGATCTGTCCGCCGTCGCCGCGGCGGCGCTGCTCGTGCTGGCCGCCGTACTGGTCGGGACGCGTATCCAGGACCGGCACGGCACGCTGTACGTGAACTGGCCGCCCCTGGTGGGCGACTGGATGCCGCACACCGGACCGGGCACCTTGGCCGCGGTGGCCGTCGCGGCCGGGGTGGTGGCGTACGGCCCCTCCCTGGCGGCCCGGCTGTCCTGGCGGCCGCTGCTGCTCACGGCGTGGGTGGCGTCGCTGGCGTGGACCTGGTCGCTCGCCCTCGTGGACGGCTGGTCGCGGGGCGTCGCCGGACGGCTGACCGAGAAGCACGAGTACCTGCGGGTCATCGACCGTTTCGGTGACATCCCCGCCGCGCTGCGCGGCTTCAACGGGCACATTCTGATCGATGCCCCCGACAACTGGCCCGCGCACGTCGCCGGGCACCCGCCGGGCGCCACCCTCACCTTCGTCCTGCTGGACCGGATCGGCCTGGGCGGCGGCGGATGGGCCGGCGCCTTCGTCATCACCGTCGGCACCACCGCCGTGGCCGCGATCCTGATCACGGTGCGCCGGCTCGCCGACGAGCCGTTCGCCCGCCGCGCGGTGCCCTTCCTGGTGCTGGCCCCGGGCGCGGTGTGGGTGGGTGCCTCCGCCGACGGCTTCTTCACGGCCGTCACCGCCTGGGCCGTCGCCCTGCTCGCCTTCGCCGTCACGGATCGCCGGCCGGTCTGGACCGGCTTCGGCTCCGGACTGCTGTTCGGTCTGACGATGTACCTGTCGTACGGGCTCACGCTGTTCGCGGTGACCGGCGCGACGGTACTGCTGCTGGGCACGCGGCGGCTGCGTGCCCTGCCGTACGTGGCCGCCGGGTTCGTGGTCGTGCCGGTCGTGTTCACCGCACTGGGCTTCGACTGGTGGGAGGCGTACCGGCTGCTGGTCACCCGCTACTACCAGGGGGCGGGCGGGGTGCGCCCGTACGGGTACTGGATCTGGGCGAACCTCGCGTGCACGGTGCTGGTCGTCGGCCCGGCGACGGTGGCGGGGCTGCGCAGGGCCGGCGGCGTGGTGGCCGGGTTCCGCTTCCTGCTCACCCGCGGTGCCGCCGCTCCACGTCCGGCCCTGGTCCCGAACGACGCGGCCGTTCGTCCGGCCCTGCTCGTCCTCTCCGCGCTCCTCGCGCTGCTGATCGCCGATCTGTCCGGGATGAGCAAGGCGGAGACGGAACGCATCTGGCTGCCGTTCGCGTTCTGGCTGTTCCCCGTGTGCGCCTTCCTCCCGGGCCCGCGCGCGTGGCTCGCCGGGCAGGCCGTCCTCGCCCTGCTCCTCAACCACCTGCTGCTGACGGGGTGGTGAGGAGCAGGGTACGGATCAGCGCTCGGCGGCGGGCTGCATCCGCAGCGAGATGCTGTTGATGCAGTACCGCTGGTCCGTGGGCGTCGGATAGCCCTCGCCCTTGAAGACGTGCCCGAGGTGCGAGCCGCAGCGGGCGCAGCGGACCTCGGTGCGCACCATGCCGTGCGTGCGGTCCTCGACCAGTTCCACGGCGTCGGTGTCCCTCGGGTCGTAGAAGGACGGCCAGCCGCAGTGCGACTCGAACTTGGTGTCCGAGGTGAACAGGTCGGCGCCGCAGGCGCGACAGGAGTAGACGCCCTCGGTCCTGGTGTCGGTGTACTCACCGGTGAAGGCCGGTTCCGTGGCTGCCTCGCGCAGAACGGCGTACTCGGACGGCGACAGCTCCGCGCGCCACTGCTCGTCCGGCTTCTCGACGTCGTACGGCATGAGCTTTCAGCCCCTTACTTCGGCAAACGGTCCAGGATGCGCGGGCCGAGGTCGGTGACATCGCCCGCTCCCATGGTGATAACCAGATCACCGGGCTTCGCCATTCCCGCGATCACCTCGGGGACCTCCGCCTTGTCGTGGACGGCCGTCACGTCCGCGCCGGCCGCCCGGGCCGCCTCGATGATCAGGTCGCTGGTGACCCCCGGGATCGGGTCCTCGCGGGCCGGGTAGATGTCCAGCACCACCGACGCGCCGGCCAGGGCCAGGGACTGGCCCATCTCCTTGCCCAGCTCCCGCGTGCGGGAGAACAGGTGCGGCTGGAAGACGACGAGGATGCGGGCGTCACCGGCGGCGGCGCGCATGGCCTCCAGGTCGGCGGTCATCTCGGTCGGGTGATGGGCGTAGGAGTCGATGACCTGGACGCCGGCGGCCTCGCCCTTGAGCTGGAGACGCCGCTTCACGCCGGTGTAGGCGGCCAGCGCGGGGGCCAGCTCGGCGGCCGGGATGCCGAGCGCGGCCCCGGCGGCGAGCGCGGCCACCGCGTTGTGCGCGTAGTGCCGCCCGGGGACCGACACGGTGAAGGTGAGCGGGGCACCGTCGAACTCGACGGTCACCTCGCTCTTCAGTCCCTGCGGGATGACCGACAGCACCCGTACGTCGGCGTCCTCCGCCTCGCCGTACGTCACGGTCCGCACCGAGCCGTCCAGCCGGCGGGTCAGCTCGCGGGCGCCCTCGTGGTCCGCGGAGATCACCAGGGTGCCGCCGGGCACGATCCGGCCGACGAACGTCTCGAAGGACTCGTGGATCTCCTCCATGGAGGCGTAGTTGGCGTGGTGGTCCAGTTCCACGTTGAGGATGATCGCGACCTCGGGCGCGTACGTGTGGAAGCTGCGGTCCGACTCGTCCGCCTCGGCGACGAAGATCTCGCCCTCGCCGTGCAGCGCGTTGGAGCCGGGGGCGTCCAGGTCGCCGCCGATCGCGTACGACGGCTCCCGGCCCAGCTCGGTGAGGGAGACGGCCAGCATGGAGGTGGTGGTGGTCTTGCCGTGGGTGCCGGCCACCGCGATCGGGCGCAGGCCGTCCATCAGGGCGGCGAGGGCGTCGGAGCGGTGCACCACCGGAATGCCCAGCCCGGCCGCGCGGACCAGTTCGGGGTTGTCCTCGCGGATCGCGGAGGAGACGACCACGCAGCTGGCGTCGTCGGCGAGGTGCCCGGCGGCGTGGCCGATGTGCACGGTGACGCCGAACCCGCGCAGGGCGTCGGCGGTCGGGGAGTCCTTGGCGTCGCTGCCGGCCACCTTCGCTCCGCGCTGCGCGAGGATCTTGGCGATGCCCGACATTCCGGCGCCGCCGATGCCGATGAAGTGCGGTCGGTCCATGGCGGTGGGAAGGCCGGGTGCCATGCGTGTACTCCCAGTGGTGCGACGAGCGGGACGACGGTCTTCGCGCCCTCGCGAAGGCCTCGGGGCCCTTCGCGAAAGAGCGCCGCCCCAGCCTATGCCTTGCTGTGGGAGAAGAGTTTCAGCACCGGTACGCCGACCTTGTGCCGGGCCCGGGAGGCCCAGTCCCGGTGGAAGAACTCCTCCACGTAGTGCGGGTCGGTCAGCACGATCACCTCGTCCGCGCCGACCTCCTCCACCATGGCCTTCAGCGCGTCGAGCGGGTGGTCTCCGATGAGCCGGCCCTCCGCCGTGTCGCCGGTGCCCCGCAAGGCCTGCAAGGACACCTCGAGGGCCCGCTCCCCCATGCTCGTGGCCTCCTCGCCCTCGGGGGTCTCGTGCTCGCGGACGGCCTCGTCGAGCTCGCCGAGCGCGACGTCGTCGATGGCTCTCAGCAACCGGTCGGCCTGTTCGCCGCGCGGCTGGAGCAGCACGTGGAAGGAGACCGGCTCGTCACCGTGCAGAGTGGTGACGAACTCCACGTCTGCGGACGTCAGGGCCTTCTCGATCATCAGTACGCTTGTGAACACCAGGCGCCCCTTCTCCTCGGAGGGCCCGCGGGCCCTCTCCGATCCGTGGGCCGAGCCAGGCCCGCGGAAACCATCCTGCCCCGCACCGGCACGGGTATGGCCGGACATCAGTCCCGCCTGTCGCCGCACGCGGCGGACGAGTCGGTTCCGCCGATCGTCGGACCGACGGTCACCGTCGAGCACCTCCCGTCCTCTGAGGGCCGGTCGGTCCCGGGCGGGGCCGGTCAGGCCCGCTGGTACCGCGTGAACAGGAATCCGTCTTCTTCCAACATCGCCTTCAGCGTGAAACGCCGCGGAAGTGTCACTGAGGGTCCGCCGGCGATGCGCTGAGCGTCACCCGCCGTGAGCATCGGCGAGACGGTCAGACAGAGCTCGTCCAGCACCCCCGCCGCCACCATCTGGCCCAGCAGCCGCGGCCCGCCCTCGGTCAGCAGCCGGATGTGCCCGAGGTCCGCGAGCGCCCGCACCGCCCGCGCCGGGTCCACCGCGGTTCCCTCCCCGGACACGACCACCCGGGCGCCGGCCTTCTCGGCGGCGGCGACCCGGTCCGGGGCGGCCCCGGCGCCGGTCAGGATCAGCGTGGGCAGCAGGGGGGTGGTGAACAGCGGGAGCGAGAAGTCCAGGTCCATGCTCGCCGTCACCACCGCGATCGTGGCCGCCGGTCCCTGTCCGGCCGCCTCCCGGGCGGCCGCGAAGTCGGCCCGCGCGCGTGCCGGGCGATAGCCCTCCTGCCGTACCGTCTCCGCGCCGACGACCACCACGTCCGCGAGGGCCCTCAGCACGCCGAAGATCCGCATGTCCGCCGGGCAGGAGATGGGCTGGGAGCGGCCGTCGTGCTGGGCGGCGCCGTCGAGTGTCGACACCATGTTGCCACGCAGCCACGGCTCCCGGCCGCCGGGCCCCGGCCCGGGGTAGGCGTACGCGGCGGCCAGCTCGGCCAGGCTCCACTCACGGCCGTCCACCCCGCCGGGAGCTGCTGTTTCGTCGGTCACGTCGGTCACGGGGAACAGGCGTCGCATGTCACGCAGTCTTCCACGCCCCGTAGCATGGGGGACCGTGTCGCCCTCCTCCCCCGCCTCCCGCCCCGGTCCGACAGCCGCCGTGGCTCCGCTGTCCCTGTGCGCCCGCGAGCCCCACGTCCCCGCGGACCGGCTCGTCGCCGAGATGGTGCCGCCGCCGCGCTTCGACTCGGTCCGCTTCGGCACCTACATACCGGACCCGGACCAGCCGAGCCAGACCGAGGCCGTACACGTCCTCGAGGGCTTCGCGGCGGGTCTCGGCGAGGCGACGGCCGGAGACTCGGGCCTGCGTCGGCTGTTCGGCTTCGGCAAGGCGCCGAAGAAGGCCCCGGCCGGGCCGCGCGGCGTCTACCTCGACGGCGGATACGGCGTCGGCAAGACCCACCTGCTGGCTTCCCTGTGGCACGCCACACCGGCGGAGCCCTCGCTCAAGGCGTTCGGCACCTTCGTGGAGCTGACCAACCTGGTGGGCGCCCTCGGCTTCCAGCAGACGGTGAAGACCCTCTCGGGGCACCGGCTGCTGTGCATCGACGAGTTCGAGCTGGACGACCCGGGCGACACCGTGCTCGTCTCCACCCTGCTCGGCAAGCTGGTCGAGGCCGGTGTGGCGCTCGCCGCCACCTCGAACACACTGCCGGGCAAGCTCGGCGAGGGCCGGTTCGCGGCCGCGGACTTCCTGCGCGAGATCCAGGGCCTGTCGGCGCACTTCCGCGCCCTGCGCATCGACGGTGAGGACTACCGCCACCGCGGCCTGCCCGAGGCGCCGCCGCCGTACTCCGACGAGGTGGTGGTCCGCACCGCGCACACCACCGAGGGTGCCTCGCTCGACGTCTTCACCGACCTGCTGGACCATGTGGCGAAGGTGCACCCCAGCCGGTACGGCGCCCTGACCGACGGGCTCCGCGCGGTCTGCCTGACCGGTGTGCGGCCGGTGCCGGACCAGTCGACGGCGCTGCGCCTCGTCGTCCTCGCGGACCGGCTCTACGACCGCGAGGTGCCCGTACTCGCCTCGGGGCTGCCGTTCGACCGGCTGTTCAGCGAGGAGATGCTGAAGGGCGGCTACCGCAAGAAGTACTTCCGGGCGATCTCGCGGCTCACCGCGCTGGCCCGCGACGCGAAACGGCTCGCCGACGTCCCGTAATACGGGTGTGCGACATCCGATCGAATCGGCGTTGATCAACGGTGCGTTCGCGCCATCACACCCCCTTTTTTTCAGGCGCTCTCCGCCACGAACATGGAGTTGACCCCGCATCGGACGTTGCGGGGTTAACGTGTTTCTTGACCAACCGTTGACCAGGCGTTGGCGTGCCGGATAGGTGTGAACCACCTCGAGGCGGACGCATGTTCCAAGGTCGGGCGACCGCGGCCGCACCCCAGGCCCTCCTCGTCGCTTTACCTTCGTCTCACTTTTCGGCATCTTTTCGCGGTCTTCGCATCCGTATAGACGGCCCGTGAAACAAGGGCCACGGGTCAGCATCATCCCGCCGGGCGCGACAGGCCCGTGTCCCGCCCCCGCCGCCCTTTTCCCTTCCCGATCCTGGGGCTCCGCCCCAGAACCCGCTCCTCAAGCGCCGGAAGGGCTGAATACCAGCCCTTCGGCCTTGAGACGCGTCCCCACGCGCGCCAGGAGGAAACGCCCGATGCAGCCCCTCATCGACAACGCCCGTACGTTCGGACAGCGCCCTGAGGAGTTCGCCCGCCTCGCCGAGGGGCAGTCCCCCGACGTCCTGTTCATCACCTGCTCCGACTCCAGGGTCGTACCGGCCCTGATCACGGGCGCCCGGCCCGGCGAGCTCTTCGAGCTGCGCACCGCGGGCAACATCGTCCCGCCGTACGCCCCCGGGCGCCCCACCGCCGAGGCGGCCACCGTCGAGTACGCCGTGGAGGTGCTGGGCGTCACCGACATCGTGGTGTGCGGCCACTCGCACTGCGGGGCCATCGGCGCGCTGGTGCGCGGCGACGACCTGGACGCCGTACCGGCCGTACGCGACTGGCTGGCGCAGGCCGCGGGCGCTCCCGCACCGGCCGACACGGCGGACCCCGCCTGCGCGGCGGCGGTGCAGCACCATGTCCTGGCGCAGTTGCTGCGCCTGCGCTCCTACCCGTGCGTCCAGCAGCGGCTCGCCTCCGGCCGGCTCCGGCTGCGCGGCTGGTACTACGAGGTGCACACCGGGGCGGTACGCGAACACCGTCCCGCCGGTGACACGTTCGAAGCGCTGTGAGCAGGACCGTGGCCAGGTTCCTTCATCTCCGGCAGGACTTCGCCGCCTCGCTCGTCGTGTTCCTCGTCGCCCTTCCGCTGTGTGTGGGCGTCGCCGTCGCCTCCGGTGTCCCGGCCGAACTCGGCCTGGTCACCGGCATCGTGGGCGGTCTGGTCACCGGACTCCTGCCGGGCAGCAGCCTCCAGGTGTCCGGGCCTGCCGCCGGACTGACCGTGCTGGTCTACGAGGCCGTGGACACCTACGGACTGCCCGCCCTCGGCGTGATCGTGCTCACCGCCGGAGTGCTCCAGCTCGCCATGGGCGCACTGCGGCTCGGACACTGGTTCCGCGCGATATCGCTCTCGGTCGTCGAGGGCATGCTGGCCGGCATCGGCCTGGTTCTCATCGCGGGCCAGGTGTACGCGGCGGCCGGGCTGGAGGCGCCCGGCACCGGCGTCGGCAAGATCCTCGGGATGCCCGGGGCAGCCGTGGACGCGCTCGGCGACGCCGAGGCGCTCACCTCGCTCGCGGTCGGCGCGGGCACCGTGGCGGTGATGGTGCTGTGGCGCCGTGTGCCCGGGCCGGCCGGGGCCGTGCCGGGAGCACTCGCGGCGGTCCTGCTGGCGACGGCCGTCACCCTCGCGTTCGGCATGACCGTCGCGACGGTCGAGGTGCGGGGTCTGTTCGACGCCGTCCAGCCGCCCGACGCGGGTGCCTTCGGCGCACTGACGGGGGTCGGCGTCCTCGGCACGATCATCGCGTTCGCTCTGATCGCCTCCGCCGAGAGCCTGTTCAGCGCGGCGGCGGTGGACCGGCTGCACACCGGCCCGCGCACCCGGTACAACAAGGAACTGATGGCGCAGGGCGCGGGCAACACGGTCTGCGGGCTCCTCGGTGCCCTGCCCATGACCGCGGTCATCGTGCGCAGTTCGGCCAATGTCCGGGCGGGCGCCAGGACCAAGGCGTCCAGGGTGCTGCACGGCGTCTGGCTCCTGCTGTTCGCCGCACTGCTGCCGTCCGCGCTGGCCCTGATCCCGCTGCCCGCGCTGGCGGGCATCCTGGTCCACGCGGGCTGGAAGCTGATCCCGCTGCGCGGACTGGCCGTGCTGTGGCGTGGGCACCGGGGTGAGGCACTGGTCCTGGTGGTGACCGCGGTGTCGATCGTGGTGGTGAACATGTTCGAGGGTGTGCTGATCGGTCTGGCCCTGTCCGTGGCCAAGACCGCCTGGGAGACCTCGCAGGCGAAGCTGGAGGTCATGGACAAGGGAGCGGGACCCATTCAGGTGTACCTGTCGGGCAACGCGACGTTCCTGCGCCTGCCGAAGATCCTGGACACCCTGGAGTCCCTCCCCCAGGACCGTCCCGTGGAACTGGACCTCACCGGCCTCCACCACGTCGACCACGCCTGCCACTCGGCCCTCCAGCACTGGGCGGAACGCCACAGCACACCGGACGCTCCTGTGAGCATGGGCCGGTAGGGGGCGCGCTGGGAACCATGCGAACGGGTCCCGGACGGAGCCCCGGGGACGGGACGGAAAGGGGCGGCGGGGGCGAACACGCCCCACGGCCCACCCCGGCCGCCCCCGCACACGGCGGAATCACCGAACAGCCCTCCGTCGCGCCCCGGCCCCAGGGACACGGGCTCCACGCGTGGTTCCCGGGACCCGCACCAGGTGATAGACACAGCGGGGTCACAGTTCCTGTCCGCCAGCAGGAAGGTTTCCCTCCCCCATGACCGAAGCCGGGCATACCACCGACTCCCCCACCACACGCCGTCAAATCCTCGCCCGCACCGGCGCGGCAGGCATCGGCATCGCCTTCTCCGGCGCCCTCTCCGAACTCTTCACCGGCACCGCCGCCGCCCAGGACCTCGGCCACGGCGACTACGGCCCCCTCGTCCCCGACCCCGACGGACTGCTCGACCTGCCGAAGGGCTTCCGCTATCGGGTCCTCTCCCGCGAGGGCGACCAGCTGCGCTCCGGCGAGGGCCCCGTCCCCTCCAACCACGACGGCATGGCGGCGTTCGCGGGCCGCCACGGCCGTGTCCACCTGGTCCGCAATCACGAGAACCGCGCCACCGCCAGAGTCCCCGTCCCGGTGATCGACGGCCTGACCTACGACCCGGCGGGCAAGGGCGGCTGTACGTCGCTGACCCTGGACCACCGCGGCCGGGTACGCTCGGAACAGGTCGCGATCGCCGGTACCGCCGTCAACTGCGCGGGCGGCCCCACTCCTTGGGACACGTGGCTGACCTGTGAGGAGACCGAGGACAGGGCCGGCACCAACGGCTACACCAAGGACCACGGCTACATCTTCGAGGTCGACGGCGCCGACCCGCGCCGCACCGGTGCCGAACCGCTGACCGCGATGGGCCGTTTCCAGCACGAGGCCGTCGCCGTGGACCCGAGGCGGGGCGTGGTCTACGAGACCGAGGACGCCTTCGAACGGCCCTTCGGCCTCTTCTACCGCTTCCTTCCGGAGAAACCCCTGGGCGGCACGGGTTCGCTGCGTGCGGGCGGCAGGCTTCAGGCGATGCGGGTGCCCGGGGTGCCCGACCTCTCCTCGATCCAGGAGACGGGTGCCCACTTCGACCGTGTCGAGTGGGTGGACGTACCGGACCCGGGGGCCGCCGAAACCCCCATCCGCCACCAGGACTTCGGCCCGAAGGGCATCACGCACGCGCAGAAGCTCGAGGGCTGCTACTGGGGCGGCCGGTCGGTCTACTTCGTCTCGTCCTTCGCCCGCAGCTCCGAGGGGTCGGCCGGTGACCACCACGGTCAGATCTGGCGGTACGACCCGGACCGGCGCCACCTCACCCTGGTGATCGTCTTCGGCCCGGACACCGACATCCAGCTGCCCGGCGAGTCACCGGACAACATCTGCCTCGCGCCCAGCGGAGGTCTGATGGTCTGCGAGGACGGCGGAGGCGCCCAGCACGTCTACGGCGTCACCCGGCGCGGCAAGGTCTACGAGGTGGCCCGCAACCGCCAGAACCGGGGCACCGAGGAGGACCCGGACTGGGGCGAGTTCGCCGGGGTCGCCTTCTCCCCGGACGGCCGCACCATGTACGTCAACTGCTACGACCCCGGAACGACGTTCGCCGTGACGGGCCCCTGGCGCAGGTAGGCGGGGCGGGACGGAGGGTGGCGCACCGCCCTCCGTCCCGGCTCGGGGTGAACGATGATTCAGCCCGCCAGCAGCGCGTCCATCTGGCCGACGGCCTGGCTCAGCCCTTCCACCATGCCCATCTCGGCCAGCTGCTCCATCTGCTCCCGGGTGTCGAACAGGGAACGCAGTTCCATCCGCGTACCGCCGTCGTGTTCGGTGAGGGTCATCCGCACCGAGGTGGTCGGCATCTCGGGGTTCGGTTTGCCGTCCTCGCCGGAGAAGCCGTCGGTGAACTCGATCGCGGTCGGCGGTGTGACCGAGGAGATCCGCCACCAGCCGCCGAACTTCTCGCCCTCCGGGCCGGTCATGTAGTACGTCACGCCGCCGCCGGGCGTCAGATCGTGCTCCTCGACGGTCGCCGGGTAGCTCGGCGGGCCCCACCAGCGCTCCAGCTGCCGCGGGTCGGCCCACAGCTGCCACACCCGCTCGACCGGGGCGGTGAAGTCGGCGACGAGGGTGAGGGTGAGCTGGTCGAGGTCCTTGTCCACGGTGGTGACAGTCATCTGTCCGGTCCTTCCGTCGTGTTCTCGTCGTGGGCGGCCGGGGCCACGGGACCGGTGGTCCCGTCGGCGTCCTCCGCCAGCAGACCGGACATCCGGTCCACCCGGGCCCGCCAGGCCGACTCCAGCGCGTCGAGTACCTGCCGCGCCCGGCCCACCGCATCGGGATCGGTGCGCACGAGCTGTTCCCGTCCGCGTCGTTCCTTGGTGACCAGACCGGCCCGTTCCAGCACCGTGACGTGTTTCTGCACCGCGGCGAAGCTCATCGGGTATGCCGCGGCCAGACGTGACACGGACAGCTCACCCCGGACACAGCGACGGAGTATGTCGCGCCGCGTCGCGTCGGCCAGGGCATGGAACAGCCGGTCCACGGTTTCGTCCGTCTCACCGGTCTCGTCTGCGATCCCATCTACAACCATTTGGTTGTACGTTAGTCCCGCTGCCCCCATCCCGCAAGTGGGAGGACTCCGGACGCTGAACCGCACCCATCGGGGTACTCGGCCCCGCATGACGGAGAAGCAGCGGACCGGCGACTCGTACTGGCTCGAGACCGCGCAGGACGGGCGGCATCTCGCGCTGACCGACGACCTCGAGGTCGACGTGGCCGTGATCGGCGCGGGCATCGCGGGGCTGTGCACGGCGTGGGAGCTGACCAGGGCCGGCAAGAGCGTCGCGGTGCTGGAGGCCGGGCGGATCGCGGCCGGCGTCACCGGACACACCTCGGCCAAGGTCACCGCCCTGCACACACTGATCTACGACAAGCTCCGCCGCACCCGCGGCAGCGAGGGCGCACGGCTGTACGCGCGTTCCCAGTCCGAGGCGATCGAGCACACGGCGGATGTCGTGGCCGAGCTGGGCATCGACTGCGAGTGGGAGCGCCGCAGCGCGTACACGTTCGCCCGTGACGAGAGCGGGGTGGAGGAGCTGCGCGCGGAGGCGCGGGCGGCACGCGAGGCCGGTCTGCCGGCCTCGTTCGTGACGGACACCGGCCTGCCGTTCCCCGTGGCGGGGGCGGTCGAGGTGACGGGGCAGGCCCAGTTCCATCCGCGCAAGTACCTGCTGGCCCTCGCCCGGGACATCGTCGCGCGCGGCGGGCGCCTCCACGAGGACACCACCGTGCTCGGCCTGGAGGAAGGCACCCCGTGCCGGCTGTCCACGTCGACCGGGGCCCTGGTGACGGCCCGCGACGTCGTGGTCGCGACCCACTACCCGGTGTTCGACCGGGCGCTGCTGTTCACCCGTCTCTCTCCGCGCCGCGAGCTGGTCGTCGCCGGACCGATTCCGGCCGGCCAGGACCCCGACGGCATGTACATCACCACCGAGGAGAACACCCGCTCGGTCCGGACGGCCCCCTACGGCGCGGACGGCACCCGGCGCCTGCTCGTGGTCACCGGTGAGCACTTCACCCCGGGCACGGGCGACACCCGGGCCCGCTTCGACCGCCTCTCCGCCTGGGCCCGCGAACACTTCCCCGAGGTGGAGCTCACCCACTCCTGGGCCACCCAGGACAACGACCCCACCGACACCGTCCCGCTGGTCGGTCCGCTGCACCCGGGGGCCCGGCACACCTACGTGGCCACCGGTTTCGGCGGGTGGGGCCTGAGCGGCGGCATGATGGCGGGCCTGCTGCTCAGCGCGCAGATCACCGGTGAGGAGCGCGAGTGGAGCGGCCTGTACGACCCGCGCCGCCTGGCCTCCGCCGTGCGCGAGGCGCCGTCGTTCCTCAAGCACCAGGCACAGGTCGCCAGGCATTTCGTCGGCGACCGGCTGCGTCCGTCACCGCCGGTGGAGGCGCTGCCCCCGGGTGAGGGTGCGGTGGTGCGCGTCGACGGCAGCCGGCTCGCGGTGTACCGCGACGACGACGGCAGCCTGCACGCCCTCTCGGCCCGCTGCACCCATCTGGGCTGCCTGGTCGACTTCAACGCCGCCGAACGCGCCTGGGAGTGCCCCTGCCACGGCTCCCGCTTCGACACGGACGGCAAGGTGATCCAGGGCCCGGCGACGCGGCCGCTGGAGCGGCGGGAGATCTGACACCCGGGGCGGGCCCCGCCGACCGGGTGACACTCACTCCCGCCCGCCGACGAGCGCCAGCAATCCCTGTAAAACACCTCATACCGTCATGCGGTGATCACACCTACTCATCGGATGGCCGCCGTCTGCCTCCTGGCCACCTCACTCACCGCCTGCGCCACTGTCCGGCCCTCTCCCGAGACGCCCCGCCCAGCACCCTCGGCCTCCCCCGCCGTCCCGTCAGTGCCCACCCTCGCCCCCGGCCCCGCCGGCCTGACCCCGGTGTTCAGCCACGGACCGCGCACCGGCGACAGGACGGTCGCGCTCACCTTCGACGCCGACATGACCGCCGACCAGGGCCCGAGAGCCGCGGCGGGCGAGCACTTCGACCACCCGCAGCTCATCGCCGCCCTGCGCGCGCTGAAGGTGCCGTCCACGGTGTTCATGACCGGCCGCTGGGCCGAGGAGTACCCGGACCAGGCCCGCTCCATCGGCCGGGACCCGCTCTTCGAGGTCGCCAACCACTCCTACAGCCACTACGCCTTCAGGGGGGACTGTTACGGCCTGCCGACCATCGCCGCCGACCGGATGCGGGCGGACGTGGAGCGGGCGTACGCGGTGTTCCGCAAGGTGGGGGTGCGCGATCCGATGCCGTACTTCCGTTTCCCCGGCGGCTGCTACGACCGTCAGGCGCTCAAGGCCCTGGTCCCGGCCGGCGTCACGGCAGTGCAGTGGGACGTGGTCGGCGGCGACGCGTTCGCCACGGACGCTGACGCGGTGGCGCGACAGGTCCTGGACGGCGTACGACCGGGCTCGGTGGTCGTCCTGCACTGCACCCGCAGCGCGGCCCCGGCGACGGAACGGGCCGTACGGACGATCGTCCCCGAACTGCGCCGCCAGGGGTACCGCTTCGTGAAGGTCTCCGAACTGATCGCGGCGGAACCGGGCGGCGCCCGCGCCACCGGGAAGTGACCCGGTACCACAGGAGGACTGCCGACTGCCGGACTCAGCGCCGTGGTTGTGGGGCCGGCTCGCCCCGCTCCCGGTCCACGGCCGCCGGCGACCCGGCACCGGCCTCCCCGGCCCCCGGGGACGGAAGCGGTGCCGGGGCCACCGCGTGTCCCGGCAGACGCGGCAGGAACCGTCTCATCGTGCGCGGCATCCACCAGGCGTGCTCGCCGAGCAGCGCCATGACGGCGGGCACCAGGACGAGCCGTACGAGCGTGGCGTCGATCGCGATGGCGACGGCCAGACCGAAACCGAAGAGGTTGACGGTCCGCTCGTCGTTCAGCTGGAAACTGCCGAAGACCACGACCATGACCGACGCGGCGGCCGTGATGATGCGAGCGGTGGCGGCAATGCCGTCGCGCACGGAGGCACCGGCGTCCGCGGACCGCCGGTACTCCTCCTGCACCCGGCTGAGCAGGAACACCTCGTAGTCCATGGACAGTCCGAACAGGACGGCGAACAGCATGACCGGCGCGAACGACTCCACCGGCCCGGCCTCGGCGCCCAGCAGCCCGGCGCCCCAGCCCCACTGGAAGACCGCGACCACGACGCCGTACGCGGCCCCCACGGACAGCAGGTTCATCGCCGCCGCCTTGAGCGGAAGCACGAGCGACCGGAACTCGATCATGAGCAGCAGGAAACTGAGTCCCACGACGAAGGACATGAACCAGGCCATCTGGCTGCCGAGCCGGTCGGCGAGGTCGACGGCGGTGGCGGTGGAACCGCCGACGTGCGCCTCGGCCCCGGGCGCGGCCCCGGGAAGCACGTCGTCACGCAGGTGGTGCACCAGCCGCTCGGTCGACTCGTCGTCCGGCGAGCCCTCGGGCACGACGGTGTAGAGGGCGGTGGTGCCGGTGTCGTCCAGCCGCGGGGGCCGCACCTCCTGTACCCCCTCCGCGTTCTCCAGCCCGGTGCGCACCTCGGTGGCCTGCTGCTTCACCTCCGCCGCCGACTCCCCCTCGGCGAACCGTGCCGTCACCACGAGAGGTCCCGTCCACCCCTGGCCGAAGTCCCGTGCGACCAGTTCGTACGCCTGACGCTCGGTGGTGTCCTCCGGCGCCGAACCGGCGTCGGCCGTGCCCAGGCGCAGGGAGAACAGCGGGAGCGCCATGGCGATCAGGACGACGGTGGAGACGAGGAGGTAGGGCCAGGGGTGCCGCTGGACGTGGCCGGTCCAGCGGTGCCAGCCACCGGCCCGTCCGGTGCCGTGGTCGAAGCGCGGCGTGCGTACGCGGAACCGGTCGAGGTGGGTTCCGAAGACGGCCAGGACGGCCGGCAGCAGGGTGACCGCCGCGATCAGGGTGGCCCCCACCGTGAGGGAACTGGCCAGTCCGAGGGCCGAGACGAAGGGGATGCCGATGAGGTAGAGGCTCAGGATCGCGACGATCACGGTCGCCCCGGCCACGAGCACCGATCTGCCCGCGGTGGCCAGGGCGAGCGGGATGGACTCCTCGGGGGTGTGCCCCGCGTGCATGCCCTCCCGGTGCCGGGTGACCACGAGCAGCGCGTAGTCGATGCCCACACCGAGGCCGATCATGGCCGCCACCACGGGACCGGAGGTGCCGATGGTGGTCACGCCCGCGACCACGGTGATGAGCGACATTCCCAGCGCGAGGGCGAACAGGGCGGTCAACAGCGGTACGACCATGGCGAGCACCGACCCGAAGGCCACCAGCAGGACCAGCACCGCGGCCGCCAGGCCGATCACCTCGCTCCCCGACGGTCCGTGCTCACCCTGGAGCACGGCGCCGCCGTACTCGACCTGGGCGCCGGCGTCGCGTACCGGGCCGAACGCTTCCTGGGCGGCCTCCACCGACTCCTCGGGCACGTCCTTGGCCCGCTCGGTGAACTGGACGGTCGCGAGGGCGGTACGCCCGTCGTCGGAGACCATCGTCGGGCCGGGCCCGTACGGCGACTGGACCACCGCCACGTCCCGCGCGTCGCGCGCCGCGGTGACGGCGTCCGTGACCGCGGTCCTCATCGTCGCCGTGGCCACGCCCGCGTCGCTGTGGATCACCACCTGCATACCGTCCCCGGACAGGTCCGGGTACCGCTCACGCAGGGTGTCGTAGGCGGCCTGGGAGTCGGTGTCCGCGAGGGTGAGGTCGTTGGTGAACGAGCCGCCGGCCACCCGCGCGCCGAGGGCGGCCCCGGCCACGGCCAGCAGCCAGAGCGCGATCACCCACCATCGGTGCCGCACCGAGAAACGAGCCAGGGCAGAGAGCACGCCGGTCCTCCATCGCGAGGAGCGGGGTCCGGGACGGCCCCGCCGAGGGGTGGGAACACCGGCAGGGTCGCCCGCCCGGCCGTAGGATCTCAACCATGATGAATTCCCGGTCGCGCGGCCGGAGGACGGGGAAGCCCGAGACACGCGCGGAGATCCTCGAGGTCGCGCGACGCCGCTTCCTCGAGGACGGGTACCAGGCCGTCACCCTGCGCGCCGTCGCCGCCGAGGCGGGCGTGGACGTGGCTCTGGTCAGCTACTACTTCGGCTCGAAGAAGGGCCTGTTCGGGGCGGCCATGGCACTGGCCGTCAACCCCGCCGAGACCCTGGCCCGCACCGCGGAGGGCGACCCGGTGACCTTCCCCCAGCGCGCCCTGCGCGATCTGCTCGCCCTGTGGGAGGACCCGCGGTCCGGGGCACCGCTGCGCGTCCTGGTGGCCGGTGCCACCCAGGACCCGGCGATCACCGGGCTGGTACGGGAGATGATGGAGCGGGAGATCATCGACAAGATCGCCGGCCGGATCGGCGGGGCGGACGCCCGCAGACGCGCCGGTGTGTTCTGCGCCCACATCGCCGGCCTGGTCGTCACCCGCTACATCCTGCGGCTGGAACCCTTCGCCTCCATGCCGTCCGATGAATTAATCCGGACCTACACCCCGTCGCTCCGCCTCGCGTTGGCCGAGCCCGCGCGCCGCCCGCCCCGAGGCGGTGGACCACACGGCGGCGGGCCGAGCGGCGGGTCCGCCCGCTGAACCCGCCGTGCCCGGACCGCCGGTGACGCGCCCGGCCTACGCTGGGGGCATGAGCGACACCGACAACGACTACTGCCTGATCGACGTCTCCAGGCCCCCCAGGGCCGACGGCCCTCCGTACGCGGACTGCGTGCTGTGCCAGGAGCCGACGGAGTACCCGGAGTCGTACAGGGGCATCACCATGTGCCCGGTCTGCGAATGGCGGGAGGCCGAACGCACCTCCTGTGCGGGCTGACGCATAGGCCGCGCGGCTTGGCACACTGGGCTCCGTGAGCACCGACCGATCTTCTGCCGCCGACAGCCCCTTCCGCCCCGACCCGGCCGCACGTGACCAGGCACCCCAGTTCGTCCTGCCCCTCGTGGTCCGCATCGAACGGATGGCACCCCCGGCCCGCACGGACGCCCTGGAGACGGCGGCCCGCGCGGTGCTGACGATGCTGGCCGACGAGCGCTCGGTGGGCGAGGGCGAGTGGGCGCAGGCGATGCGCGACTGGCAGGACGGCCGCATCCGCAAGGTGGTGCGCCGGGCCCGCGGCGCGGAGTGGCGCCGCGCGGAAGCGCTCCCCGGCCTCACCGTCACCGGCAAGTCCGCCGAGGTCCGCGTCTTCCCGCCGGTCCCCCTGGACGGCTGGCCCAAGGACCTGGCCCGCCTCCAGGTCTCCGGCACCGACCTCGACGATCCCGACCCGGTCCCCCCGCCGGACCCCGGCGTCCCCACCCTCTGGCTCAACCCCGGCCTCACCATGTCGGCCGGCAAGGCGATGGCCCAGGCGGGCCACGGCGCACAACTGGCCTGGCTGGCACTCTCCCCCGAGGCCCGGGAGACCTGGCATGCCACGGACTTCCCCCTCACCGTCCGCCCCGCCACCCCGTCCCACTGGCCCGCCCTGATCACCAGCACCCTCCCCAAGGTCCGCGACGCGGGCTTCACGGAGATCGCCCCGGGCTCGTACACGGTGGTGGCGGACCATCCGGCGTTGCGGTGAGCCCGGCCGTCACCGTGCCGGACTGATGTCCGGCTTCCGCCGCGTCACCGTGGCGGCCATGGAGCGAACGGTGATTTCTGGACCCGGACCTCGGACCCTATGACGTCCTGGACGTCCGGCCCCGATCGGCCGACACCGTCCTGGCACGCTTTCACCTGTTGCGAAACCCCCGAGCGCTACGGCAACTCGTGGCTCAAGCCGCGGCTGACAAGGCGTCGGGGCAACCATGACGCCCGCTGCACCGGCGCCTGAACGTCGGCGTCGCGCCACGCATCTCGGCCGACGGCTTCCCGCTCGCCGCCCGCACCGCGGCCCGATCTCACCGGCCGGTGTCCGATTCCGTCGGTCCTTCCGAAGGGGCCGCGTAGGGTGCGGCGGCGTGGCTGTCGCTTCGGATCACCCGGCGCTCTGGCGCGACCGGCAGTTTCTGCTGCTCGCTTCGGCGCGGACCATCTCGGTTCTGGGCAATGGGTTCGCCCGGGTGGCGCTCGCCTTCGCCGTGCTGGCGCTGCCCGGTGCGACGCCGGGGCGGCTGTCGCTGGTACTGGCCTGCCAGGCGCTGCCGCAGTTGGCGTTCATCCTGGCCGGCGGGGTGATCGCCGACCGGATGTCGCGGGCTCGCCTGATCGTGGTCGCCGATGTCGTGGGCGCGGTGGCCTACGCCGGTCTGGCCGTTCTGGTGCTTTCGGGGCATGCGCCGCTCGTCCTCATGTGCGCGCTGGCGGTGGTGGCCGGCACCGCGACCGCGTTGTTCTCCCCCGCCATGGACGGACTGGTGCCGCTCGTGGTGCCGGCGGGCCGACTGCAGCAGGCCAACGGTCTGCTGCGCGTGGGCACCAACACGTCCCTGCTTCTCGGGCTCGCCCTGTCGGGAGTCACCGTCGCGTGGATCGGCGCGGGCTGGGCGCTCGCGCTCAACGCCGTGTCCTTCGTCGTCAGCGCGCTCCTCACCGCGCGGCTGCGGGTCCCCGGCCGGCCGGGGAAGACGTCGTCCGGTTGGGACGATCTGAAGGAGGGCTGGCGGGAGTTCGCCTCCCGTCAGTGGCTGTGGGCCGTCGTCGCCCAGTACACCGTCGTGGTGGCATGCCTGAACGCCAACGCCGGGGTTCTCGGCCCCCTGGTCGCGGAACAGGAGCTGGGCGGAGCCCGCGCCTGGTCCGTGATCGTCGCCGCCCAGGCCCTGGGCACCATCGCAGGAGCCGGTCTCGCCGCCCGCGTCCGGGTCGGCAGACCCGTCCTGGTGGCGGTACTGGCCACTTTCCCGGCGGCCGCCCCGATCGCCCTGCTGGCCGCCTCGGCGCCCGTCTGGGCCGTCGCCGCGGCCATGTTCGGCTCGGGCATCGCCGCCGACGTCTTCGCCGTGTTGTGGTCCACCACCATCCAACGCGAGATTCCCGAGGAGTCGCTGTCCCGCGTCGCCTCCTACGAGTGGTTCGGCTCGCTGGCCTTCGCTCCGCTGGGGCTGCTCGCGGCCGGGCCCGTCGCCGACGTCGCCGGCATCCGGGAGACCCTCGCGGGCTGTGCCGTACTGATCGTCGTCGTCACTGCCCTCACCCTGCTGGCGCCGCAGGTCCGCGGCCTCACCCACGGGGGACCGGAGACGGCCCGCCGACAACAGTGAGCCCTACAGCGCGGTTGACGGGCGCGGTCGCCTCCGGTGCGGCCCGCCCGTTCGCCCGGATGGACGTGCGACCGTGCGGAGGGGGTGGGGCGGCCGGAGGCTGGGCGCATGCCTAGAAGACCTGCGACAGCCGCTGCTGCCCTGCTCTCCGGTGCCGTACTGCTCTCCTCCCTGGCCGCCTGCGGCCGGGCCGGCGAGAGCGGTGCGGGTGGTGGAGGCGGGCCCGGTGAGGAGAACCGTGGACGCATATGGGCGCAGTCCCTGAGCTGGAAGGACTGCCCCGCCCCGTCCCCCCTGCAAGGTGGAGGAGAGGCCCCCGAGCCGCTGCCGGACGGCACGCGGTGGCAGTGCACCACCCTGAAGTCCCCGCTGGACTGGGACAAGCCCGACGGCGAGACGATCGACGTCGCCCTGATCCGGGCCCGGTCCAGCGCGGACGACGCCGCCGACCGGATCGGTTCGCTGCTGTTCAACTTCGGCGGCCCCGGGGAGTCCGGAGTCGCCACCCTGCCCGCCCTCGCCGCCGACTACGAAAAGCTCCGCGCCCGCTACGACCTGGTCGGCTTCGACCCGCGGGGAGTCGGCGAGAGCAACGGGGTCACCTGCCTCGACGCCGAGGCCATGGAGGAGATGGCCGAGCAGGACGACACCCCGGACGACGGTGACGACGAGGTGCGGGCCGTCCTGCGGGCCAAGGAGACGTACACGGCGGCCTGCGAGCGGGAATCCGGCCGCATGCTCCCGCACGTCGGCACCGAGGACGCCGCCCGCGACATGGACCTGATGCGGCACCTGCTCGGTGACCGCAAGCTGCACTACTTCGGGATCTCCTACGGCACCGAACTCGGCGGTGTCTACGCCCACCTGTTCCCCCGCCACGTCGGACGTGCCGTCCTGGACGGGGTCGTGGACCCCACGCTCGACCAGATGGAGGAGGCGCTGGCGCAGGCCGGAGGCTTCCAGCTCGCCTTCGACCACTTCGCCGAGTGGTGCGTCAGCAACGGCTGCTCGCTGGGCGACAGCGCCGACGAGGTGGCGGCGGCGGTCATCGAGCTGGAGGCGGCGCTGGACGACGATCCGCTGACCCTCGACGGGGACAGGGTGCTGACCGGTTCCCTCCTCCTCGATGCGGTGATCCGGGCGCTCTACCTGGAGTCGGCCTGGCCCGCTCTCGAGGTGGGCCTGGAGCTGCTCGCCCGGGACGCGGGCGAGACCATGCTGAACCTCGCCGACGCCCTGGGCGACCGCCACGCCGGGGGCTACAGCGACCAGCAGGACGCCCAGACCGCCATCACCTGCGCCGACCGCGCCGACCGGTACACCGTGGACGACGTCCTGGAGATGGCGCCCGCGTTCGAGGAGGCCTCACCGGTCTTCGGTGACACCATGCTGTGGGGGGCGCTGGAATGCACCGACTGGCCGGTGCCCGGCAAGGCCGACCACCCCGACGTCCGGGCCCCCGGCGCGCCGCCCATCCTGCTCGTGGGCAACACCGGTGACCCCGCCACCCCGTACGAGGGTGCCGCCCGGATGGCCGAGCAGCTCGGCAAGGGCGTCGGCGTCGAACTCACCTACAAGGGCGAGGGGCACGGCGCGTACGACTCCGGCAACCGCTGTGTCCAGGAGACGGTCAACGCCTATCTCCTTGACGGCACGGTTCCCGCTCACGGAAGCGTGTGCGAGCACGAGCCGCTGGAGGGGAAGCGGTAACTCTGCCGCACCGGTGATCAGTTGGACCGGACACCCGGGCCCGGCCGCGCGGTGGGCTCCGCGAGGGCACTGGCCCGGGTGCGCCGGTCCGTCTGGCCGGGGGGTGTGGCCGCAGGATCCGTTCGCCGAAGTTCCGGTCGGCCACGGGAGGGCCTCCCGCGCTCCCTTCGTCGCCGGTGTCAGGGCACGGCGTTGAACAGATCGACGGCGCTCTGCTGGCGCGCCGCGTCCACCTTGTCGAGCGGCCCGTACCAGCGCAGCCCGTACTGGTCGAGGGCGTTGCGGTTGCTCGCGTGGGCACGGTCGGCCTGGCGCCGGAGGTAGGCGGTGTACGGGTGGTCCGGGAGCGCCGCGTCGAGTTCGCCCAGGCCCCGCACGTGCGCTCCCTTGAACGACGGTCCGTCCGGCTCGCAGGTGCCGCTCTCGCACGGCTCGCGCAGGATGCCGTCCGCCGTGTTGAGGGCGGAGGATGCGGTGGCGGCGTGGGCGATCCGTCGTGCGTCGGTGAGCAGGGCACCGTCACCCGTTGCCCGGTACAGCTCGGTCAGGGCACCGAGGAGTACGCCCTGGTTGTACGACCACACCGTGTCGCCGTTGTTGCGGCACGTGCTGAGATCGATGCCGTCGTTGACCAGATGCGAGCCGTTCACCATGCCGGTGCCACGGAACCAGGACCAGCCGGCCCGTGCCCGGTCCAGGTAGGTCCTGTCACCCGGTGTCCGGTTGTGCAGCGCGGCGTTGAGCTGGATGTACAGGGAGTTGCTGATCGCGTTCTTGTAGGTGCGCGCGGTGCTCCACCACACCCCGCCACCGCACGTGGCGTCCCAGTACGCGGCCATGTGGTCGGCGTCCGTGCGGGCGGTGGCGAGGTAGCGGCTGTCGCCGGTCAGGTCGTAGGCGGCCACCCAGGCCAGGCCCCACCATCCGGTGTCGTCGAGGTAGTCGTTGCGGAACCGCCCGCCCTGCGCGGTCAGGTTCAGGTCGTGGGTGCGGGCGATGGCGTACGTGTAACTGCCCGTGCCGGAGACGCGGATGCTGTCGATCACGGCCGTGAGCGCGTTCGCGGAGTTCCACCAGCCGGTGGTGTCGAACAGGCCCGTCGAGTAGTCGTAGAACGTCATCAGCGCGGTGGCCGCGGCGGTGCGCCGGTCGCCGGCGTTCCAGGTGGTGCGCGCCCAGGGAGTGCAGGCGATCTCCGGGCGGTCACCGGCCCTGCCGCAGGCGCGCAGCGCGCCGACGCCGTGTGCGCCCCAGTCGTCCACGTTGAACATCGTGGTGCGCCAACCGCGCTGCCCGGCGGGCACGCTGGTGTTGCCGAGTCCGCTCCCCGCGTTCCATGTCCGGCCGCCGTCGAAGGAGCGGTCGAGCCAGACCTCGTCGCCGGGGCTGCCGTTGGCGAGGGAGGCCCAGCCCATCGCGTCGGCGTCGTCGAAGTGCAGGGCAACCGACCGTGAGTGGACGGATGCCGTGACGGGCGTGCGGTCGCCGGGGGAGAGAGCGGGGTCCCTGCCGTCGCAGTACTTGTTGCAGACGCTCGCCGCGGCGGCTGGGTTCTCGGTGCCGTCGGCCGACGCGGTGTGCGGCAGCAGCGCGCACAGGGCGAGGGCGAGCACCGCGGCAGGGTGCCGCCGAAGGGATCTCCGTACAGGAGTCATGGGCTGCTCCCGGTGGGGGGCGAGAGCGCTCTCCGCACGGTAGTACCAGGTGGGTGAAGCGTCAACGACTCATGAAGGCACGGGAGTTGCCGGGCGTCCCCGGGGCGCCGGGCCGAGAGTGCGGCACACCTCTTGCGGCGTGTGCGGCGCGCGGTGTACCAATGGTGGCGCAGAACTTGACTGTTGTTCATGTTTTGCCCGCGGGGGGCCGTGCGAGCCGGAGGAGCAGCAGATGTCCGCGGAACGTCGTCCCGTACGCAGCCGTCGTACCGTCCTACGGGCGGGAGCCCTCACCGGTCTGGGACTGACGGGTGCGCAGATGGTGGCCCCGAGCCGGGCCACCGCCGCCGCCCCTGCCGCCCGTGACACCGGTTTCCTCGTCGGCCGAGGGATCGCCGACGCCACCGGTGAGGTGGCCGAGGTCGGCATGATGGGCTACGGCCGCTTCGATCAGCAGGCCGCCGGGCTGCACACCCGATTGCGGGCGCGGGCGTTCGTCGTGGCCGACGAGGTGAGCGGGCGGCGGGTCATGCTGATCGTCGCCGACTCACCGATGATCTTCGAGAGTGTGCACCGGGCGGTGCTGCGCCGGCTCGCCGAGGCGTACGGCGGTCTCTACACCGAGCAGAACGTGCTCATCACCGCCACCCACACCCACGCCGGACCCGGCGGCTACTCGCACCATCTGCTGTACAACACGACCACGTTCGGCTTCCACCGCACGACCTTCGAGGCGGTGGCGGACGGCCTGTTCGAGGCTGCGCAGCGGGCCCACGACGATCTGGCGCCCTCCGAACTCGTGCTCAGCCACGGCACGTTGAACGGGGCCAGCGTCAACCGCTCCCGATCGGCCTTCGACCGTAACCCGAAGGCCGACCGCGACCACTTCCCGGACGCCGTCGACGCGCACACCACCCTGCTCCGGGTGGAACGGGCCGGCCGGACGGTCGGCGCCGTCAACTGGTTCCCCGTGCACAGCACCAGCATGTCCGGGGACAACCGGCTCATCAGCGCGGACAACAAGGGCTACGCGGCCTACCACTGGGAGCACGAGGTCAACGACGTCGACTACCTGTCCGACGGCTCACCGGCGTTCGTCTCGGCATTCGCCCAGACCAACAGCGGCGACATGTCCCCCAACCTGGACCTCCAGCCGCCCACGACACCGGAGGACTTCGCGGCGACCCGCGCCAACGGACTCCAGCAGTACGAGGCCGCCGCGGCCCAGGTGCGGCAGCCCGGCACCAGACTGTCCGGCCCGGTCGACTCCCGCCTGGTGTACGTCGACCTCTCCGATGTCACCGTCCGCCCCGAGTTCACCGGTGACGGACGGACCCACCGCACCTCGAAGCCATGCGTCGGCGCCTCCATGGCGGCGGGCAGCATGGAGGACGGGCCGGCCTTCCCCGGCTTCGAGGAGGGGGAGAACCCCTTCTGGGACGCGATCTCCGACTCCGTGATCTACACGGTGTCACCGGAGTTGAAGCAGGCACAGGCGCCCAAGGACGTCTTCGTGCCCATCGGGGAGATGAACAGTGTCTACCCGTGGGTGCAGGAGCGGGTGCCCGTGATGCTGGTGCGCATCGGTGGCCTCTACCTCATCGGCATCCCGGGTGAGGTCACCGTCTGCGCGGGTCTGCGGCTGCGGCGCACGGTCGCCGGGATCGTGGGCGCGGACCTCGACGACGTCCTGGTCGCCGGGTACGCGAACGCGTACTTCCACTATCTGACCACCCCCGAGGAGTACGACGCGCAACAGTACGAGGGCGGCAGCACTCTCTTCGGCCGCTGGCAGCTTCCGGCGCTCCAGCAGACGGCGGCGGACCTGGCCACCGCGCTGCGCGACGGAACGGACCTGCCCCTCGGCCCGAAGCCGCCGGACCTGTCCGGCAAGGCGCTCTCCCTGCAACCGGGGGTGGTGCTGGACGCGCCGCCCCTGCTCCGGAAGTTCGGGGACGTGCTGGTGCCGCCGCGGGAGAACCACCGGGCCGGTGAACGGGTCGAGACCGTCTTCGCGGGCGCCCATCCGGGCAACGACCTGCACCGCGGCGACACCTACCTGGAGATCCAGCATCAGGACGCCGGCGGCACCTGGCGCACCATCGCCGACGACGGCGACTGGCCGACCCGCTTCCACTGGAAGCGTGACGGCATTGCCGCCTCCCGGGTCACCATCACCTGGGACATCCCTCCGGGCACTCCCCCGGGCCCCTACCGCATCGTCTACCACGGCGACGCCCGAAGCCTCACCGGCACCATCACCCCGTTCACGGGCACATCGCCGGCATTCCTGGTGCGCTGACCGACGGGGCCCACCTGCCGGCGCGGCTCAGCCGGTGATGGAGAAGAAGATCGTGTCCTGGGTGTACCAGTCGATGTTCTTCGTCGCGTACTCCCATTCCTCGTGTTCGTACGCGAGCTTCTCCATGATCTCCCGGAGGTCGTACGCGAGGTTCTCGTCCATGCGGTCGACCACGGCGCGGTAGGCGTCGGCAGCCGGCTTGGCCTTGGCCAGCGGGAACATGCCGATGTGCGGACCGTCCACGGGGTAGGGGATGGGGAAGGGTATCTCCTCCGGTGGCCCCGAGAACAGGTGGTCGTGCAGCAGCAGTTCCCCGCTCACGCCGAGGCGGCGCAGTTCGTCGTCGACCGCGGAGAAGAAGGTGGAGGGCTTCGAGTACACGCCCAGCTCGTAGGGGTCGGACGCGTTGCGGTCGATGATGTGCTGAAGGGCCTGGTAGTAGGCGCCGGCCGCGTACTCCGCGGTCGAACTCGCATGACCGGCCAGGAGGTGGTCGAGCGCCTCGGGGACCGTCAGACCCCAGTCGAGGTTCTGGTCGTCGAGGCTCCGCTGGCTCCTCCGCGCCATCTCCCGCGCCGCGTCGACAACGCGCCGCTGATCGGGCGTCAGGTTCCCGGCGGTTCCGAGCAACTTCACGACATCGGCCCGGTCGGCCGTGCTGTACGAAATGATCCGGCTCATGACGACCATCGTGTCAGCCGTCACTGACAACGGGCCCGCCGGTCGGCGGGGGTCCCGTGGTACCGGACACCACCGAGGACTCAGCCCTGCGGTTCCTGCGGCTTGACGTCGAGCTCCCGCAGGTTCTGATCCGTGCGTCCGGTGCGCGCTTCCGTGCGGTGGCCACGGGCCACGTAGTCCCGCACGACCGCCTCGATCGCGTCCTGCGGCGAGCCGATCCCCGCGAGGACCATCACTTCCACGACAAGTTCGGCGTCGAGACCGATACTGACCTTTGCCACTGTGCCCCCTCGTCGTGCCTCGTCCGTACTGTACGGGCCGCCGTGGTACCTGTCCCGGTGAGAGTGCCAGGTACTGCCTGCGCTCCGGGAGGGCGGCTGCCACGTCACGGCGAGTGCGCCCGTCGGAGGGCGCCCATAACCTCAAATGTTGCTCTGAAGGTGGGCCGGCCGGGGTTCGAGGGCGGGCGGTGGGGTCATATCCCTGGCACGTCCGAAGCGGGCGGCGTTCGGGGGCCGGGCGGGAGTGCCGGGTGGAGCAGGGGGGCGGGGATGGGTGTGAGGCTGGGGAGCGGGATCGGGTGGCGGCCGGAGATCGCGGACGCGGTGGAGCGCATGCCGGGGATCGACTGGGTGGAGGTCGTCGCCGAGAACGTCTGCCCGGGGCATCTGCCCGAGTCGCTGCTGCGGTTGCGGGAGCGCGGGGTGACCGTCGTGCCGCACGGGGTCTCCCTCGGTCTCGGCGGGGCCGAGCGGCCCGACGAGCGGCGGCTGACCGCGCTCGCCGAACGGGTCACGGCGCTCGGGTCGCCCCTGGTCACCGAGCACATCGCGTTCGTGCGGGCCGGCGGGGCGCTGACCGCCTCCCCCCGGATCGAGGCCGGGCACCTGCTGCCCGTACCGCGCACCCGCGACGCCCTGGACGTACTGTGCGAGAACGTCCGGATCGCGCAGGACGCGCTGCCCGTGCCGCTCGCCGTGGAGAACATCGCCGCGCTGATCTCGTGGCCCGGTGAGGAGATGACCGAGGGGCAGTTCCTGTACGAGCTGGCCGATCGCACCGGCGTACGGCTGCTCATCGACGTCGCCAATCTGCACACCAACCACGTCAACCGGGGTGAGGAGCCGGCCAAGGCGCTGGCCGGACTGCCCCTGGAGGCCATCGCGTACGTCCATGTCGCGGGCGGGTTCGAGCGGGACGGCGTGTGGCACGACAGTCACGCCCACCCCGTTCCGGAGCCCGTGCTGGACGTCCTCACCGATCTCGCGTCCCGGGTCTCCCCGCCCGGTGTGCTGCTGGAGCGGGACGAGAACTTCCCGGAAGCCGAGGAGATGGAGCGGGAGTTGGCCGCGATCCGGCGTGCGGTCGAGAAAGGGGCGGAGCGGCGGGAGGCGAGCCCGGCGGCCGCACCGGCTGGTGCCCGGCCCTCGTCGCGGCAGGGGTCCGCCGACGCCGCGCGGCAGCGGCTCGCGCTCGCGCAGGCCGCCGTACTGTCCGCGCTGGTCGCCGGAACCCCGGTGCCGGAGGGATTCGACCGGGTGCGGATGGGCGTGCAGGCGAGGGCACTCGCCGCCAAGCGGGCCGATGTCGTCGCGAAGGTCGCCCCGGAGTTGCCGGTGATCCTCGGGGACGGGTACCGGCCCGCATTCCTCGCGTACGCGCAGACGCAGCCGATGACCGGCGGCTACCGGCAGGATGCGATGGACTTCGTCGAGGAACTGCTCCTCGCCCGGCGGGGGGAGGACGCGCGGGCGCGGCGGGAACTGCGGGTGTGGTGGCTGGAGCGGTCGGGGCCGAGGCCCCGGTCGAGCAGGCCGGCGGTGCGGCTGGCGCGGGCCACGCGGCGGGTGTTGCTGCGGCGCTGACCCGCCCGGGCCGCGCGGCTGCGGAAGAAGTTGAAGCGGAACGTCACATACCCACCACACTGTGTCCGGATAGTGAACAGGGCATGGTGCTCCCGCTACCGCGTCGCCTACAAGTAGGTCATGTTCTGGGTCCCGCTCCTGCTCCTGGCCTGGGCCGTCGCCGGTGTGACGTGCCTGCGGCTGTGTCTGGCCGCCGTGCACGGCGCCGCCGCGCCCACCGGTTCCGGCACCGGAGAGGGGCGCGGACTGACGCTGTACGAGGCCGCGTTCCTCTCCGGTGGCCCCGCCCGGGTCGCCGACGTCACGCTCGTCGCGATGGCCCGTCAGCGGCGGCTGCTGCTGGCCCACACCGGCTGGGCGACGGTGGTCGATCCGTGCGGACGGGACGACATGGAGCGGTCGGTCATAGGGGCCATGGGGCCCGAGGGGCAGTCGCCCATCGCACGGGTGCGGGCCGCCGCCGCGGCCGCGGACGCCGTGGGCGGGATCGCGGAGCGGCTGATCAGTGCCGGTCTGGCGGTGCCGGACGCCGCCGGACGGGGTGTCGCGGACGCGGTGCGGCAGGTGCGGCTCGCCGTGGTGGCCGTCACCGGACTGGGGGCGACGGCGCTGCTCATGCCCGTCCCCTCGGACCTGCCGCGCCATCTGGTCGCCCTGTGGTTCGCCCTGCCGTTGATCTTCACGCTGAGCTGCCTGGCCATCGCGCGGTTCGAGGTCCACCCGTACGCGCGCTGGGCCTCCCCCGCGGGTCAGCGGCTGTTGGGCGCCCTGCCGCGCAGCGCCGGTGACGCCGAGGACGACCGTGCGTATCTCACCTCCGTCGCGGTACGCGGCATCCGCGCGGTGGGCGAACCGGAGCTGCGCGCCGCCCTCGCGCACCGGGATCCGCGCGAGGGGCGCTGACGACACACCCGGTGGAAGGTGCTTGCCTCGCACCGGCATCGAACGAAACATCCCTTTTGTCGCTCTTGCGTACCGAAGGGATCGTCGATGAGAACCACCGCCGCCGTCCATGTGGCCGCCGGGTCCATGCTCCTCACCACCCTGGCCGCCGCCCCGGCCGGCGCCGGAACCCCCGCCGCCCCCTACGCGGCCGAGGTGCGCGGTACGGCCGTGGCCGCGCGGCGGGCCGCCGACCGCGGCATCGACTTCGGGACGTGCCCCGCCGAGCAGCAGCTCCCGGGCACCGTCCGGTGCGGCACGGTTCGCGTCCCGCTCGACTACGCCCGCCCGGACGGCAAGCAGATCGACCTCACCGTCAGCCGTTCCCGCGCCACCGGGAAGGACCCGGGCAACGCCGAGCGCAAGGTACGACGACAGGGTTCCCTGGTCCACAACCCGGGCGGGCCGGGCGCCACCGGCATGTACTTCCCGATGACGGGCGCCCTTCCCGAGTGGAAGCGCATCGCGGCGGCCTACGACCTCGTCGGCTACGCCCCGCGCGGTGTGGGCCGTTCGGCACCGCTGTCCTGCACGGACCCGGGGACGTTCCACAAGGCCCCCACGAAAGCGCCGGTCCACCCCTCGCAGGCGTACAAGCGGAAGCGGGTCGCGCAGGCCAGGGCGTACGCGGGGGGCTGCGCCGAGCGGGCAGGGGACTCCCTGCGGCACTACAACTCGCTCAACAACGCCCGCGACCTGGACGTCCTGCGCGCCGCGCTCGGCGAGAACCGGCTGACGTTCCTGGGATCGTCCTACGGCACGTACGTCGGGGCACTGTACGCGACGATGTTCCCCTCGCACGTACGGCGGATGGTGTTCGACGCGGCGGTGAACCCGGACCCGGAGCAGGTCTGGTACCGCAACAACCTCGACCAGTCGGCGGCGTTCGAGGACCGCTGGGCGGACTTCCGGGCGTGGGTCGCCCGGTACGACGACGTGTACGGACTGGGCGGCACCGCGGGGAAGGTGCAGACGAGTTACGAGAAGGCGAGGACGCGGCTGGCGAAGGAACCGGCGGACGGGAAGGTCGGGCCGGAGCAGTTGCAGGCGGCGCTGTTGCAGGCCGCGTACTACGACGACCACTGGCCGCACCGGGCACGGGCGCTGTCGGCGTATCTGAGGGGTGATCCCGCGCCGCTGGTGGAACTGGTGCAGGCCTATCCGGAGGCGGCGGCGGAAGCCGAGAACTCACGGGCGGTGTATCTCGCCGTGGAGTGCAACGACGCGCCCTGGCCGACGGACTGGGCGGTGTGGGACCGGGACAACACCCGGCTCGCGCGCCGGGCGCCCTTCGAGACCTGGGCCAATGTGTGGACGAATCTGCCGTGTGCCTACTGGAAGTCGCCCCGGCAGCGGCCGCTGGATGTGCGCGTCGGGCTCGGAGAGCTGCCGCCGACGCTGCTCCTGGCGGCCGAGCGGGACGCGGCCGCCCCGTACGACGGTGCGCTGGAGCTGCACCGGCGACTGGCGGGTTCGACGCTGGTCACCGAGCGGGACGCCGGCAGCCATGGCATCGCGGGCGGGCCCAACGCCTGTGTGAACGGGCACCTGGAGGCGTATCTGCTCGAGGGCCGCGTCCCGGGGCGGCGCGCTTCCTGCGCACCGCACCCGGAGCCGAGGCCAGAGCCCCGGACGCGGCCGGTGGAGCGGCGGGCGGTCGGGTAGGCGCCGACCGGCCCGCGAGGGAACCCGGTGGTCAGGCCAGGCCTGCGACCAGGTCCGCGACGTCCTTGCGGCGGCCCGTGAAGAACGGGATCTCCTCGCGGACGTGCATCCGGGCCTCCGCGCCGCGCAGGTGGCGCATGAGGTCGACGATGCGGTGCAGCTCGTCGGCCTCGAAGGCGAGCAGCCACTCGTAGTCGCCGAGCGAGAACGAGGCGACCGTGTTGGCCCGCACGTCGGGGTAGCCGCGGGCCATCTTGCCGTGGTCGGCGAGCATGCGGCGACGGTCCTCGTCGGCCAGCAGGTACCACTCGTAGGAGCGCACGAAGGGGTAGACGGACACATAGTTGCGGGGCGTCTCGTCGGCGAGGAACGCCGGGATGTGCGACCGGTTGAACTCGGCGGGGCGGTGCAGCGCCATGTTCGACCAGACCGGCTCCAGCGCGCGGCCCAGCCTGGTGCGGCGGAAGAGGTTGTACGCCTCCTGAAGCTGGTCGGCGGTCTCGGCGTGCCACCAGATCATGACGTCGGCGTCCGCGCGCAGGCCCGACACGTCGTAGGTGCCGCGGATCGTGACGTCCTTGGCGGCGAGCTGGTCGAACAGCTCCTGGACCTCTTCGGCGTACCCGGCGCGGTCCTCGGGCAGGACGTCCTTCAGCTTGAAGACCGACCAGAGGGTGTAGCGGATGACCTCGTTGAGGTCCTTGGCCAGCTTGCCCTTGTTGGGGATCCGGTCGGGGGCGGGGGTGGTGGCGTCGTCACTCATGTCCCTTATTCTCCTGCTCCTCCGTGGAGGCTTTGCACCGGGTGGGCGGTGAGCTCCTGCACACCGTGCAGGTCACCGTGGATCTGGTCGGCGGCGGCGTACGCGCTCGCGATGCAGGCGGGGATGCCGACGCCGTCGTAGGCCGCGCCGCACACGGCGAGCCCGGCGAGGCCCGCGAGGTGCGCGCGGACCCGGGTGACCCGCGCGTGGTGGCCGACGGGGTACTGGGGCAGGCCGTCGTCCCAGCGGGTGACGCGGCCGGCGACCGGAGCGGCGGCCAGGCCGATGGCCGCCTTGAGGTCGTGCCGGGAGACCTCCACGAGGTCCGCGTCGTCGCGGCGGAGGATCTCCGTCTCGCCGTGGCGGCCCACCGAGGTGCGCAGGACGACCAGGTCCGGGTTCTCCTCGGCGATCCAGCCCCACTTGCGGGAGGCGAACGTGGACGCCTTGATGGTGTGTCCGTCGACGGGCGGCACGAGGAATCCACTGCCCTCGGGCAGATCGATCTCCGCGCGGCGGTAGGCGAGGGAGATCAGCGCCATGGAGGCGTACTCCACGCCGGCGAGTTCGGCGGCGGCGCCGGGGGCCTCGGCGCGCAACAGGCCGGCGGCGGCGGGGGCGGGTACGGCGACGACGACCGCGTCGGCGTGCAGCACCCGGTCGCCGACGATGACCCGCCAGCCGTCCTCCACCCCGCGGCGCAGTTCCGTGACCGGCGTGCCGGTCAGGATCTCGGCGCCGCGCGCCCGCACCGACTCGGCGACGGCAAGAGGGAGCGTGCCCACTCCGCCCGCGATGCCCATGAACACCGGGCCGGTCTGCCGGGCCGCGGCGGCCTTCTCCTGGATCGCGCGGACCCCCTCGGTCAGCGAGGTGTGGGTACGGGCGGCCTCGAAGAGCTGCGGGACCGCCGCGCGCATCGAGATGCGGTACGCGTCGCCCGCGTACACCCCGCCGAGCAGGGGCTCCACCAGGCGGTCGACGACCTCGCGGCCGAGGCGCGCCGCCACGTACTCGCCGATCGCCACGTCGTCGCCGACCTCGGTACGGGGCAGGTCCGCGTCGCGCTCGATCCGGGCGACCCCTTCGTCGGACAGCACGCCGGCGAGGGCGGCGGCGGTGCCGGGCACACCCATGACGTGGCCCCTGGGCATGGGGCGCAGGGCGCCGCGGGTCCACAGCGCGGCGGAAGCGGTGGCCGGCGGCTGGAGCCGGTCGGCGAGGCCCACGTCACGGGCGAGACCGACCGCTTCGGGGCGGCGGGCCAGCAGCGACTCGGCGCCGAGGTCGACGCGCGCGCCGGCGATCTCACCGGACAGCAGCTTGCCGCCGACCCGGTCCGAGGCCTCCAGGACGGTGACCCGCGCCCCGCGCTCCAGCAGCCGGTGCGCGGCGGCCAGCCCCGCGATCCCGGCTCCGACCACGACGGCCCTCGGTCCGTCGCCCGCATGTGATCCGCTCATGGCTCCACCCTCTCAAACGCCACCGGCACTCCCGCCAGGGCCATGTGGCCCTGACGAGTCCCTACCGTGACCACATCGGAACCGTCCGGCGCAAACGATCAGTACCCCCGCCGCGTCGAAGGAACGTCAGGCACGTCAGTGATTCACGACCCGGGGGAGCCCCATATGTACATACGGCGATCCGTACGACGATCCGTTCGACCGGCGCACGCTCTGGCCGTGGTCCTGCTCGCGGCGGCGCTCGCGGTCACCGGGTGCAGCGGTGCGAGCAGCGACTCGGGCGCCTCCGGAGCCGACGACAAGGCCGCCGCCACGCCGGCACAGGGGCCGGAGGCCGCGCGGGACGAGGCCGCGCGGGACGAGGGTGCCGGGCAGGGAGCCCCGGGCGGCACGGCCGACGCTGCCGGGACGGCCACGCCGAAGGCGACCGCGGACCACATCATCCGCACCGCCTCCCTGACCGTGCGGGTCAAGGACGTGCCCAAGGCACTGGACGAGGTCCGCGCGACAACCGGGAACGCGGGCGGCTACGTCGGCGACGAGACCACCCGCCGCGACGCGGAGGGACGCGAGCACACGCGCGTGGTGCTGCGCGTGCCCGTCGCCACGTACGCGGAGGTCCTCGCCGACCTCGAGGGTGCGGGCAAGCTCGTCGAACGCCGCGCGAAGGCGGAGGACGTCACCGACCAGGTGGTCGACGTGGACAGCCGGATCACGTCGCAGCGGGCAAGCGTGGCCCGTATCCGCGAGCTGATGGACCGGGCGACCAAGCTCAGTGACGTGGTCACCCTGGAGGGTGAACTGAGCGCCCGCCAGGCGAACCTGGAGTCCTTGCTGGCCCAGCAGGCGTCGCTGAAGGACCGTACGACCCTGGCGACCATCACCCTGTCCCTGTCCGAGGTGCCGGTGGAGAAGAAGGGGAAGGACGACGAGGATCCCGGCTTCGTGGACGCGCTCGCGGGCGGCTGGGGCGCGTTCCTGACGCTGCTGCGCTGGCTGGCGGTCGCGGTCGGCGCCGTCCTGCCGTTCGCGGTGGTGGCGGTGCTGCTGGTCCTGCTGTGGCTGAAGGCCGTACGCCCCCTGCTGTCGCGGCACCGGGGCACCACGGCGCCGGTTCCGTATCCGACTGCGGCGCCGTCCCCGGCCGCGGCTCCTGCTCCTGCACCTGCACAGCCGAGCGGCGGGCAGAAGACCCAGCAGGACTGAGCGGTCGGTTCCGGGCCCCGGCCCCGGGCCCCAAGAAGCTCCTGGCCCGTAGCGTGGCCACATGGATATGAGCGACGCGCACGGTGCGAGGGAACGTCTGGTCGTGATCGGCGGCGACGCCGCGGGGATGTCCGCGGCGTCACAGGCCCGCCGACTGAGAGGTCCGGCCGAACTGGAGATCGTCGCCTTCGAACGCGGCCACTTCACCTCCTACTCGGCCTGCGGCATCCCCTACTGGGTGAGCGGCGACGTCCCCGGCCGGGACCGGCTGATCGCGCGCACCGCCGAGGAGCACCGCGCGCGGGGCATCGATCTGCGGCTGCGCACCGAGGTCACGGAGATCGACCCGGAGCGGGGCCGGGTACGCGCGCGGGACGTCGATTCCGGCACCGAGTCCTGGACGTCGTACGACAAACTGGTGATCGCGACCGGTGCGCGGCCCATCCGCCCGGAGCTGCCCGGCATGGACGCCCCCGGGGTGCACGGTGTGCAGACCCTGGACGACGGACAGGCCCTGTTGGACACACTGGCCCGTACGCGTGGCCGCCGCGCGGTGGTGGTCGGCGCGGGGTACATCGGCGTGGAGATGGCCGAGGCGATGATCAAACGCGGCTACGAGGTGACGGTCGTCAACCGCGGCAGGGAACCCATGGCGACCCTCGACCCCGACATGGGACGCCTGGTGCACCGGGCCATGGAGGGCATGGGCATCACCATGGTCAACGAGGCCGAGGTCACCAGGCTGCTGACGGGGGACGACGGCCACGTGCGCGCGGTCGCCACGGAGCGGGCCGAGTATCCGGCCGATGTCGTCGTCCTCGGGATCGGCGTGCGGCCCGAGACGGCCCTCGCACGGGCGGCCGGCCTTCCCCTGGGGGCCTCCGGCGGGCTGCTCACCGACCGGTCGATGCGGGTGCGCGGGCACGAGAACATCTGGGCCGGCGGCGACTGCGTGGAGGTGCTCGACCTGGTCTCGGGGCAGCAGCGCCACATCCCGCTCGGCACCCACGCCAACAAGCACGGCCAGATCATCGGTGCGAACGCCGGCGGCGGCTACGCCACCTTCCCGGGCGTGGTCGGCACGGCGGTCAGCAAGGTGTGCGACCTGGAGATCGCGCGCACGGGGCTGAGGGAGAAGGACGCCCTCCGCGTGGGGCTGCGGTTCGAGTCGGTCACCATCGAGTCGACCAGCCGCGCGGGCTACTACCCGAACGCCTCGCCCATGACCGTAAAAATGCTCGCCGAACTGCGCACGGGCCGTCTGCTCGGCGTGCAGATCGTCGGCCACGAGGGGGCGGGCAAGCGGGTCGACATCGCGGCGGTCGCCCTCACGGCCGGCATGACCGTGGACCAGATGACCGCCCTGGACCTCGGCTACGCGCCGCCCTTCTCCCCGGTCTGGGACCCGGTCCAGGTAGCGGCCCGCAAGGCGGCGACAAAGATCAGGGCGACCCTGTAAGGCAGTACGGTGCGGCGCCCCGAAAGGGGCGCGGGGAACTGCGCGACCAGCCATGACGGACCGGCACCTCGCGACGCACCCAGCACCCCTACGGCGCCCAGCCCTCTCATCCCGTCCCGTTGATCCTCTCGATCGCCTGCCGTGCCTGCTCGGCCGGCGGCCGGGACGGCAGTGAGGACACCGACGCGCTGGCAGCCGGCACGGGCGCCGGCTGCTCCCCCGCGGGCCTCGCGTGCGCCGCGGCCTTGACGGAACGCAGCCGGTGGCTCACCGCCTCGTCCAGCGTCACCGGCCGCTGCGTCTGGGACGCCAGCCGCCCCGCCTCCTGGCCGAGCCGGGCGATGTCCTCCCAAGGGAGGCGCACCACCAGCGTGAGCTCGGCCTCGCCGTCGGGCAGCGCGTGAATCGCGGGAGTCACTCGGTCGTTCATCGCCTGTTGTCCTCACGTCGGCCCGGCGGCCCCTTCTCCGCGCCGCGGGCGGTTGACGAGTCATACGCACGTCCGGACGACGGTGTTCAGCGGCGCCGCGGATCCGCCCCCCCGTCCCGGGCCCGTGCGGGACGTGGGGCGGCCACGCCCCGGCATCGGAACGGCCCCGCCGGCGCCGCCTCACCCGGCCCCGGCCGGCCGAACGGTCAGAGTGCCGCGAGCATCGTGAGCATGGCCACCGCCATCGCGACACGGCAGGCGCGGCCCAGGAGCAGGTCGAGGTGCGGGGGCGGCCCGGACGTGTCCGCGGGGCCCGCGGCCACGAGAGTGGCTCCGGTGCGCAGCACGTAGACCGTGAAGTAGGCGAGCAGGACTCCCGTGAGCACGGGCACTCCCGCGCCGGCCGCGTGGTGTCCGCCCGCGGACATGGCGAGCGACATGTAGACCATCGCGAGCGCTCCGACGATGTGGTGCAGACGCCGGTGCAACGGACCCGGGAACGCCAGCGCGGTCAGGCCGACGGCGGCGAAGTGCGCTCCGAACACGGTGCCACTCCAGCTGGGCAGGACGGCCATCAGCGACGGCGGCGCCATCGCGGCCATGCCGAGGCCCATCAGGGCCTCGGCCGTCATCTCGGCCCGCTCGGCGCGGGGCCCGGTGCGGGCGCGGAACAGACAGTAGGCGACGACGGCCGCGCACAGTGCCCCGAGCAGCCAGCCGGGGACACCGGACAGTGCCGCATGATGCATGCGGTCATCCCCCCAGGTTCTCGATGAGGGCTGCCCGGGCCCGCGCCACCCGGGACCGCACGGTTCCCACGGGGCACCCGCTGACCTGCGCGGCTTCCGCATAGCGCAGACCCAGCAACTGGGTGAGGACGAAGGCCTCGCGGCGTTCCTCGGGCAGGCTGTCGAGCAGTTGCCCCAGGGCGACGCCGTCGTCGAAGCCGGGCAGGCCGCACGGCTGGGAGCGCTCGGCCACCGACTCCCAGTCGGGAACGGTGTACAGGCGCGGCCGGGCCGCCGCGTACCTGCTGCTGTCGACGACGGCACGCCGTGCGATGGTCAGCAGCCAGGTCCGCGCGGACGAGCGGCCCTGGAAGCGGCGGAGCGCGCCGAGGGCGCGCAGGAACGTCTCCTGGGTCAGGTCGTCGGCGGCCTGCGGGTCACGGCTGAGGTGGGCCACGAAACGCCAGACGTCGCGATGGAGTGAACGGACGAAGTGCTCCGCCGCGTCCGCGTCGCCGTCGCGGGCCGCGAGTGCCAGCCGGGTCGCGTGCGTGTCGCGGGTCAGCCGGTCAGTGAAGGTCACGGAGTTCCTCTCGGTCGGTGCTCATCGCCGGGCGGAAGCCGTTTCCGCTTGTTGCCGGTGCCCTCACGGGCCGTACCGGAGCCGGTCCGGCGGCTCGAGGGGGCGTACAGGCGGCGTTCGAGCACACGCTCCTCAGCGGTCAGCGGGATCCCCGCGCCCCGGCGCTCCGGGTGACCCGGCGGGGGATCGCCGGACCGCAGGACGAGCGCGGTGTACTCGGGGTGGCCCGGGGCGATCCAGAAGCTGCCGTACGCGATCAGCGCCCGCCAGAAACCGTTGAGCAGGATGAGAGCCCGGTGGCGCCACAGCAGGACGCCCCTCATCCGCGGGGGGGCGCGCCCCGGCTCCGGACGACCGCTCACCTCCCTCCCCCAAGGACGCTTCCTGTGCCGCGTGCGGCGATGCCGGACCGGTCGAGATAGGGAGTGACGCCCCCCAGGTGAAGGGGCCACTCGCCGCTCGCCAGGAGCATCAGGTCGGCGTCGGCGGGGCCGGCCAGCGTGCCGTCGGCGACGAATGCGCCGATGTCGCGGGCGAGGGCGACCAGCGCGTGGTCGAGCGCGTCGTGGGCGGTGGCCGCAGGAGACGGTGCCGGGCCGGTCAGGCTGCCGGCCCGGCGCAGCCGCCGGCACAGCACGCTCGGCGGTGTCGGCAGGGCGAGCGGCGCGCAGACCGTGTCGAGGTCCTCCTCCCGGGCGCGCTCGAGCAGCGCGCCCGCGAACGTGGTCCGCAGCCGGTCCGCCACGGATCCCGGATGGTCGCCGACGGGCAGGCAGGGCAGGCCCAGCCGGGCGGCGAGCGCACCCGCCGTGGCGTACGCGGTGTCGGTGGCCCCGGCACGGGTCAGTTCCACGGCGCCGGCGGCGGATACGGCGGTGGGCAGGCCGAGCCCCACCACCCGACCGGGGTTCTTGAGCCCGGCCGCCACATCGGCGACCGTGCGGCTGCCGGCGACGATGAGGACGCATGCCTCGGGGACGACGCCCTCGGCCTGCCGCAGCACGGCGTCGTCCTCACCGGGCCGTCCCCCGGGCAGGGCCGCGACGACGGCGTCGGTGTCCGCGACGGCGTCCACCGAGGTGCCGCCGCGGATGAGCCCGGCGCACCGTTCGGCGTCCGCCGCCGGGATGCGGCCGAGGGCCGCGGCCTCGCCGAGGAGGCGGCGTAGTTCACCGGTCGCGGCCTCCAGGGCGGTCGGGTCCGGGACGCACACGGCGACCGGTATGCGCAGCTTCTCCAGCAGCAGGCCCGCGAGCCGCAGGCCGTGCTCGCCGTCGCCGATCACTCCCACGCTCCGCACCGGCCGGGCCCGGCGGGGGTCGGGGCGTGCGGGGTGCGTCTCGGCGTGCTTCTGGGTGAGCTGGAAGGCGTAGAGGCTGGAGCGGAACTCGGCGGTGCCGAACAGGTCGGCGGCGGTCTGCTCGGCCGCGGTGAGCACCTCGTCGCGGGTGGCGGTCCTGCTGAGTCCCAGCAGCTCCAGAGCACGGCGGGGCGCGGGGACGACGCCGTGCGTGTGCGTCTCGACCAGGTCGGCGGCGCGGGCAAGCGCGTCGTCCCACTGGTCGGCGAAGGCTTCGGGCACGGGTCTGGTCACCGTGTGCTGCCCCCGCAGGACGCCGGCGGCCCAGGCGAGCGAGCGGTCGAGGAACCTGGAGGGTTCCAGCAGGACGTCGGCCAGGCCGAGGTCGTGGGCCTCGGCGGCAGAGAGCATGCGGCGGGCGGACAGGGGATGTTCGAGCATCAGGGTGACGGTCCTGTCGGGGCCGAGCAGCCGCGGGGCCAGCCAGGCACCGCCCCAGGCCGGGACAAGTCCGAGCGAGCACTCGGGCAGGGCGACGGCGGGGGCGCCGCGCGAGAGCGTGCGGTAGCCGCAGTGCAGGGCGAGTTCGAGGCCGCCTCCGATCGTGACACCGTTGAGGAACGCGAAGCTCGGCACCGGCAGGTCGCCGAGCCGGCGGAACACCTGGTGGCCGCGGCGCAGGGTACGCACCGCCTCCTCGCGGTCGGTGACGCCGGCCGCGAGGGCGAGGTCGGCGCCGGTGCTGAACATGAACGCAGTGCCGGTGACCGCTACCGCGGCGATGTCCCCGGTCCGGGCCCGGGCCGCCGCCTCGTCGAGCACGGCGTCCAGCCGGTCGAGGCCTTCGGGGCCGAAGGTGGTGGGCCGCATGGCGGGGCCGATCGGCGGAAGTCCGTTCTCGAGGGTGATCAGGAGGAGGGTGCCCGCGCCGTCCGGCAGCCGGACGTCGCGCGGCCGGGGGGTGGTGACGGTCTCACGGACCTCGGGTCGCTGGGTGGTCACGGGGTCTCCTGGGCGGCCGGGGGACGGGGGGAAACGATCGGATCGCCGAGGAACTCGCGTATGGCGTTGAGGAGTTCGGCGGGACGTTCGAGCGGCGGGGTGTGACCGGTGGCGGGCAGCACCACCAGCCTCGCGTCGGGCATGCGCGCGGTGTACTCGCGCACGACGGGCAGCCGGATGGGAACGTCGTCGGCGCCGTGGACCACGAGCACCGGGACGTCCACCTCGGACAGCCGGCCGGTGATGTCGCCGCGCCGGTAGACGGAGTGGCAGGCGTGCTCTATGCGGTCGCCGGTGAGGGTGGTGAAGTGTTCGGTCCACAACCGCGCGGTGTCACTGGTGAGGAAGTCGCGGCGGAAGTTGAGGCGGGCGACCATGGACGCGAGGTCGGGGCTCATGCCGTCCGCCAGCACGGCCTCCACCATCGCCTCGAAGGGGCGCCTGGTGTTCTCCGGTTCCTCGTCGGGGCGGGTGTCCACCAGGACGAGGGCGGAAACGAGCGCGGGGTGCCGCAGGGCCATGCGCCAGCACTTCATCCCGCCCATGGAGTGGCCCACCCACACGGCAGGGCGCTCCCCCACGGCGCCGCGGTAGGCGTCCGCCAGCCTGTCGACCTCCTCCTCCAGGGTGTACGGAGACGTGCGTGGCGGCGCCAGGCCGTGGCCGGGCGCATCGACGGCGAGGGTCGTCCGGGTGGCGGCCAGCCCCGCCGTGACGGGCTCCCACACCCGGCTGTCGGTGAGCAGCCCGTGCAGCAGGACGACCGGGTCGCCGTCGCCGGTACCGCGCCGGTGCCAGCCGAAGCTCCATCCCCCGGCCCCGGCCGTGGAACCGGCGGGGCGCGTGTGCTCCGTCGTGTCAGCCGCACCCCCCGCCATGGCCGAGGTCACCCCCTCCGCGCGCGTCGGACGCCGGTTCGGGAAACGGCTCCCCGCCGGCCGGCGTACCGCCGTCCGTTCCGTGGCCGCCGAGGGTGCCGAGGAAGGCGTCGAGGCGGTCCAGTCCCCAGTACTTGTCGTGGCCGTTGATGAAGTACGGCACCCCGAACACGCCGTCGCGGACGGCGCGGCGCAGGGCCCCGGCGCCCTCCTCGCGCAGTGCGGGGTCGTCGGCGGCGCCCGCGAGTCCGCCGGGGTCGAGGCCCATCTCCTTGCCGACGGCGGCCATGGTGGCGGGGTCGCAGATGTCCCTGCCCTCCAGCCAGCGGGCGCGGTAGACGCGGTCGGCGAACTCGGCGCCGCGACCGTGCGCCCGGGCGGCGAGGTAGGCGAGGTGGGGGACCTCCCACACCGGGTCGCGGTCCACCGGCCAGGTGATCCTCAGACCACGGGCGGCGGCGAGCCTGCGCACGTCGGCGAGGATGTAGAAGTGCTTGGGGCGTGACATGGCCGTGTACACAAAGGTGTCCTCGGTCTCGGCCAGGAGCCGTTCGCTGCGCGCGTCGGGCTCCCAGTAGGGCACCCACTCCAGAGCGGCCGCGACCTCGGGGTGACGTTGTGTCAGCTCGCGGTGGGCCAGCCAGGAGTAGGGGCTGCGCAGGGAGAAGTAGAAGATCTTTCTCGTGGTCATCGCCCTCGCCTTCCGGGGCTGTGCGGGATCGGGGGTCGGGTGCCGGGGACGGGACACGGCGCCGGAACAGGGGCCGCCCGGCTCACAGGGAGATGCCGCCGTCGACGGCGAACACCTGACCGGTGATGTACGCGGCCCGCTCGGACACCAGGAAGGCCACCAGGTCGGCGACCTCCTCGGGGCCGCCGAAGCGGCCGAGCGCGATGCGGGCGCGCATGCTCTCGGCGGTGCTCTCGGACAACGCGGCGGTCATGTCGGTGGAGATGAAGCCGGGAGCCACCGTGTTGGCGCGGATGCCGTGACGCCCGAGTTCCTTGGCGAGGGACTTGGTGAAGCCGATGATCCCCGCCTTGGTGGCGGCGTAGTTGGCCTGCCCCACATTGCCGTGCAGGCCGCTGACGGACGACAGGGTGACGATGCTGCCCGCCCGGCGCTTCATCAGCGGGAAGGCGACGGCGCGGCAGACGTTGTAGGTTCCGTTGAGGTTGGTGTCGACGACCTCTCGCCAGTCGTCGTCACCCATCGTCAGCAGGGGCTTGTCGCGGATGATGCCGGCACAGCCCACGACGGTGGTGATCGGGCCGAGTTCCTTCTCCGTGGCGGCGATGAAGGCGCGGACGGCGTCAGGGTCGGTGACGTCGGCCTGGACGGGCAGCACGCGGGCCCCGGTCTTGCCGGCCGCCTCCGCGGTCTCCCTGATTCTCCGGGGTCCGGAGCGGATGCGGGTGTCGTTCTCGGGCGTCCGGTAAGGCCCGGCGTCCCGGTCTCCGCGGAAGCAGCGGCCCGGACCGCGGGGACCGGAAGGCGCCCGGTGGGAGCCCACGAGCGGGAGGCCCTCGCGTCGGCCGCCCGGACGACCGACGTCAGTGGACGTGCCCGCGCAGTTCCACCGAGTACGCCACCGCGTCCGCGGTCCCCTCGTTCAGCGACTCCACCAGCCGGCTGAAGCCGGGACACTCGGTGAAGTCGTGCGCGCGGCAGCTCATCGCGTGCTCGATCAGCGTGCGCGACGCCTCGATCTCCCGGATGCGTCGTTCCAGCTCCTCGTAGTGGGCGCGCAGCAGGACCTGGCGGGCGTCGGCGTTCCCCGCGTCGAGGACGTCACGGAGTTGTTCGAGGCTGAAGCCCGCGGCCTTGCCCCGGACGATCATCGCGACCCGGGCGATGTGGCGCTCGGTGTAGCGGCGCCTGCCGTTGACCCGCTCCGCGGGGGACAGCAGCCCGCTGGCCTCCCAGTGCCTCAGCACGTGGGGGCGCAGGGCGAACCGTTCGGCGAGTTCGCCGATGGTCATCGTCAGGTCCGCGTCGCTTGACTTCATGTTGACATTAACTTGCAGAGTTGGGTCCAGGTCAAGCCGATCAGACACGTCACACGACGGGAGCGGACACAGGACATGGACACGAGCATGAAGGACGTCATCATTATCGGCGGAGGCCCTGCCGGGATGTCGGCGGCGTTGACCCTGGGCCGGACCCATCACACAGTGCTGCTGGCCGACAACGACGACGGACGCAACGCGCCGGCCGAGGCCATGCACAACTTCCTTGCTCTCGAGGGCACTTCGCCCGCCGCCCTGCGTGAACGGGGCCGGGAGAACCTGGCCGCCTACCCGCACGTGGAAGTGTGCTCCGTGGCCGTGGACTCCGTGCGCCGGCTGACCGACGAGCACTTCGAGGTGACCCTGGCCGACGGCACCGTGGCGGAGTCCCGCCGACTGCTTCTGGCTACCGGGCTGCGGGACGGGATGCCCCCCGTGCCGGGCGCCGCCGAACTGTGGGGCAAGTCCGCCTTTCACTGCCCGTACTGCCACGGCTACGAGGTCACGGGCAAGGACGTCGCGGTGCTCGGCGCCGGCCCCGAGCGGGTCAGGCTGGCACTCCAGCTGAGCCGTTTCACCGCCGACACGGTGCTGTGCACCGGCGGCGAGCCGCTGGAGCCCATATTCCAGAACGTGCTGGAGACCAATGACGTCACGGTACGGACGGAGCCGGTGACCGCGCTGGTCGGTGAGACGGGCCGGCTGCGCCACATCGCCTTCGAGGGCGGCGCGACGCTGGACCGGGACGCCGTCTTCATCAAGACCGTGCTGCACCAGCGCGCCCCGTTCGCCGAGCTCCTGGGCTGCGCCGTGTTCCCCGACGCCAGCGTCGAGGTGAACGAGTTCGCGCAGACGAGCGTGTCCGGCGTCTACGCCGCTGGCGACATGGCGCGCCGCGCCACGGTGCCGGCGCCCATGGCCGCGGTGATCGCGGCGGCCGCCAGCGGCACGGTGGCCGGGGCGATCATCGACCAGGACCTGCTCAGCGCCGAGTTCAAGCTGCCCAACCCGTTCGCGTTCGGGAGGGCGTGAGAGCACATGACCGAGAGCATCCCCGCCGGACCGGAGGAGTCCACCCGTGACACCTCCGACCGGGAACGGACCAACCGCAGCAACGTACCGCTCGCCTCGATCGCCCTGGTCCTCGGCATGCTGCTGTCCGTGCTCGACCAGACCGTCGTGGCCATCGCGCTGCCGGAGATCACCGCCGACATCGGCGGTGCCGGGAGCTTCAGCTGGGTGGTCACCGCGTACGTGCTGGCGTCCACGGCCACCGGCACCTTCTACGGCCGGCTCAGCGACCGGTACGGACGGCGCGAGGTGTTCATCGCCGCCGTCGTACTGTTCACCGTCTCCTCGCTGCTGTGCGGCATGGCACAGTCGATGCCACAGCTGATCGCCGCCCGTGTGGTGCAGGGAATCGGCGCCGGCGCGCTGTTCGTGATCCCCACCATCTCCCTGTCGGAGCTGTACCCGCAGCACCTGCGCGGCAAGGTCCAGGGGTTCACGGGCGCGGTCTTCGCGCTCGCCAGCGTCGGCGGTCCGCTGGTCGGCGGCGCCATCACCGACGGGTCCGGCTGGCGCTGGATCTTCTACATCAACGTGCCCATCGGCGTGCTGTCCGTCGTGCTGTGCGCCGTCGCGCTGCGGCTGCCGCGGGCCGGCGCCACGGACCGCGTCGACTATCCCGGAGCGGTCCTGGCAGTCGCCGCCGTGGTCAGTCTGCTGCTGGTCACCGAATGGGGCGGCCGCGAGTACGACTGGGGCTCCGTCCAGATCGTCGCTCTCGCCGTGGTGTGCGTCGCGTTGTTCACGGCGTTCGTCCAGTGGGAGAAGCGTGCCGCCAACCCGCTGCTGCCGATGCGGCTGTTCGCCAATCCCGCGCTGCGCCTGATCCTGCCCGCAACGGCCGTCCTCGGCATGCTGCTGTACGGGTCGGTGGTGTTCATGCCGACCTACCTGCAGACCGCGTACGACTGGAGCGCCACCCGCGCCGGGCTCGCCCTCATCCCGTACTTCATCCCGTTCATCGTCGTGTCGGCGATCGCGGGCGGCAAGGCCGGCAAGAGCGGACGGTTCAAGCCCTATCTGCTGGCCGGCGCGGCGGTGCTGATCGGAGCGTTCGTACTGCTGGCCACGATCGACCCGGACCGGAATTACCTCTACGCGGCGGGGGCCATGGTGGTCCTCGGCGCCGGATTCGGGCTGCTGATGCAGAACCTCGTGGTGGTGTCGCAGAACGCGGCGGCACCGCCCGACCTGGCGGCGACCACGGCGGCCAACCTGTCCATCCGGGGACTCGGCATGGCCGTGGGCGTGGCGCTCTTCGGCAACCTGCTGGCCCGCAAGGTCGGCGACGGCCCGGTATCCCCCGCCGCCACCGCCGAAGCGATCCCGGACGTGTTCGTCTGGGGTGTGCCGCTGGCCGTGCTGCTGCTCCTGCTGCTGGTCCTGGTGCCCATAGGACCGGGCCCCGCCGAGGAGAAGGCGGACACCGGGGCCGAGCCCTCCACCGCCTGATCCCCCTGTCCGAACAGCGACCGTTGCCCACAGGTGAGGAGGGGCCGCACGACGGCCTCTCCCCACCGCCATCACGTACCGGAGACACACGACATGCGCCGTCCGCTGAACGCGGCACTCCACCGCCTCATGCGCCTCGCCCCCGTTCACCGCCACGCCCACCGGGAACCCGGTGGGATGGGCATGAGCAGCGACTGGTACGACCGGCTCTCCGGACGGCTGCTCGGCGGACTGTACGGCCGGGCGGCCTCGGAAACCGCGGCCGTGCCCGCCGGCGGCGCCGTCCTCGACATCGGCACCGGCCCGGGACACCTGCTGCTCGCCGCCGCCCGCAGACGTCCGGACCTGGCACTGCACGGCCTCGACATCGCTCCCTCGATGGTGCGCCGGGCCCGGCACAAGGCCGCCGCCCAGGGGCTGGAGGACCGCGTCACCGTGCATCTCGGCGACGCGGCACACCTGCCGTTGGAAGACCGCACGATGGACCTGGTCGTCACAACCCTCAGCCTGCACCACTGGAACGACGTCCCGGGCGCCATCGGCGAGGTGGCCCGGGTACTGCGGCCCGGGGGCCGGTTCGTGGTCTACGACTTCCGCTCGGTGACGGCCACCCTGCCGACCGGAGCCGTGGCCACGGCCCCCCAGTTCGCCGGCGCCGCGGTGGAACACGAGCCGGTCCGGGCCTTCGCCCGGCTCCCCTTCCGGCCGTTCGCCCGGCTCGCCGTCCGCCTGCCCGCGGACTGACCGCTCCACCCTCCCTTGATGGCCAGGCCGATGGAGCCTGGTCCCCCTTCTCTCCTCGGAGGTTGACTCCTGGCATGACCACTCAGGAGAACTACGGCCCCACCAGCTACGGCGAGGAACTCGCCGACATCTACGACAACTGGATCGTCCGCCTCCAGGAGGACACCGAACCCACCGTGCGTTTCCTCGCCGACCTCGCGGAACACGTCGCGAAGGACACCGGGGAGCGGCGCGTGCTCGAACTCGGCGTCGGTACCGGACGCGTCGCCCTGCCGCTGGCCGCCCGTGGCGTGGACGTCACCGGAATCGACGCCTCGCAGGAGATGCTGGCCGGACTGCGCGACAAACCCGGCAGCAACACCGTGTCGCTGGTGCACGGCGACTTCGTGACACCCGACGTACAGGGCCCCTTCGGCGTGGTCTACGTCGTCTTCAACACCCTCTACAGCCTGGCCGCCCAGGAGGACCAGATACGGTGCCTCTCCGGTGCTGCGGCCCTGCTCTTGGACGGCGGCGCCTTCGTCTTCCAGGGCTTCGTGCCCGACACCGCGCGCTTCGAGGCGGCACGGCAGAGCGGACAGCAGATGGAGGTGGCGCGCACCGGCGCCACCAGCCTCAACCTGGGCATCGCCCGCCACGACCCGGTCCGTCAGCACATGTACCCGCACTACAGCCTCAAGGACTCGGACACCGAGCGGGAACACACCGTGCGGTTCCGCTACGTGTGGCCGAGCGAACTGGACCTGATGGCCCGGCTGGCCGGGCTCACTCTGGAGCACCGGTACGCGGACTGGGAGGGCGGCGCCTTCACCGCCGAGAGCCAGGCCCATGTGTCGGTGTACCGCAAGACGGGTCCCGTCCAGCCGTGACGGGACGCCGGAAACCTCCCGTACGAGTAGCGGTGATCGGCGCGGGTTTCGCCAGCCTGGCCGTCGCGGTGCAGCTCAAGCGGCAGGGCTTCGAATCGTTCACGGTGTACGAGAAGGCCGGCGGCCTCGGCGGCACCTGGCGGGACAACACCTATCCCGGCGCGGGCTGTGACATCCCCTCGCACCTGTACTCGTACGCGTTCGCTCCTTACCGCGACAGCCGGGTCCGCTATCCCGGGCAGCCGGAGGTACTGGAGTACCTGCGCGCCTGCGCCCGGGACCACGGGGTGGAGCGGCACGTGCGGTACGGCATCGAGATCACCGCGGCGCGCTACGACGACGTACGCGGGCGCTGGAGCCTGGAGGCGGCGGACGGGGCGGCGATCATCGGGTTGAGCATGCCGGCGGCGGCGATCGGGATGAGAAGAATGTTGTACGTGAACGCCCAGGTGAGGTTGGAGCCGACGATCCCCAACGTCCGCTTGGCCAGTTCCAGGGCGTCCACGACCGCCAGCGCGTCCGTCCGCATCAACGTCACCGACGCCGCCCCGACGGCCACGTCCGTACCGGTGCCCACAGCCATGCCGAGTTCGCACCTCGCAAGCGCGGCCGCGTCGTTGACACCGTCACCCACGACCGCGGCAACGCGTCCTGCGGCCTGCAGACGCGTCACGAACTCGGCCTTGTCCTCCGGCGACGCGGAGTGCCGCACCTTCTCGATGCCCAGCTCGCCGGCGATCGCGTGGGCGGGCCCCGGGCCGTCCCCGGTCAGCATCACAACCTCGACGCCGAGCGTCCGCAGCCGCGCCACCAGCTCGACGCTGCCCTGCCGCAGTACGTCCCCGAGGGTCAGCACGGCCGCGCACACGCCGTCGATCTCCACCAGGACCGCGGTGCGGCCCGCGGCGTCGGCGCGGTCCCTGGCCTCCCGCAGTACATCCGGCAGCCGGGCACCGGGAGGGATCCGCCGCACGCACAGGGCGTGACCCTCCACGGTCGCGCGCACCCCGGTACCCGCCATGGAGATGAACCCCGAGACGGCTCCGGGAACGTGACCCGCCGGGGGTGCGGCGGCGACGACGGCGCGGCCGATGGGATGCTCGGACAGCTGCTCCACGGCCGCCGCCAGCCGCAGAACGGCGGCGGCCGACCAACCGCCGGTGGTCACCGTCTCCAGGAGGCGCATCGTGCCCGAGGTGAGCGTTCCGGTCTTGTCGAGCACCACGGTGTCGACGGCCCTCAGTCTCTCCAGCACCTCGGGGCCCTTGAACAACACGCCGACCTGCGCGCCGCGCCCTGTGGCCGCGAGCAGCGCGGTGGGGGTGGCGAGCCCGAGGGCGCAGGGGCAGGCCACCACCAGCACGGCGACGGCGGTGGTGACGGCGCCCTGCGGACTGGCGCCGACGCCCAGCCAGAAGCCCAGGACGGATGCCGCGAGGGCGAGCACCGCGGGCACGAACACCCCCGCGACACGGTCCGCGAGCCGCTGTATACGGGCCTTGCCCGCCTGGGCCTCCCACACGAGCCGGGTGATCCGGGCGAGCCGGGTGTCGGCACCCACCTCGGTCACCCGTACCACGAGAGAGCCACCGGCGTTCAGTGTCCCTCCGGTGACCCGGTCGCCCGGCCCGACCTCGCGGGGCACGCTCTCGCCGGTCAGCAGGGACAGGTCGAGGGCGGCGCTGCCGCTGACGACCACACCGTCGGTGGCCACCCGCTCCCCCGGCCTGACGAGAAACCGCTGTCCCGGCACCAACCGGGCGACGGGAACACGTCGTTCGGCCGGCGGTTCGCCGGGCGGCCCGTCGTCGAGGACGGAGACGTCCTTCACCACCAGTTCGGCGAGCGCGTGCAACGCGGAGCCCGTCCGGCGCCGTACCCGGTCCTCCATCAGCCTGCCGCACAGGACGAACAGGGGTATGCCGACGGTCGCTTCCAGATAGACGTGATCGTGTCCGCCGTCCGTGCTCAGGGAGAACGGCATGACCAGTCCCGGGGTGCCGGCGGTGCCCAGGAACAGTGCGTAGCACGACCACAGGTACGAGGCGGCGATGCCCAGACTGACCAACGTGTCCATGGTCGCGGTCGAGTGCGCCGCAGGGTGCTCAGCGCCCGGCGGTGGAAGGTCTCGGCGCCCCACAGGGCCACTGGGGTGGCCAGCAGGAAGCAGACCCACTGCCAGTTGCGGAACTGCAGCGCGGGGATCATGGACACGAGCAGGACGGGCAGGGCCAGGACCGCGATCAGCGCCACCTTGACGCAGTCCTCGTCATGACAGCCGGACACGGGGGGCTCGGGTGCGCCTTCGTCCGTGATCCGGTCGGCCGTGTATCCGCCGCGCCGCACGGCCTCGAGGAGATCCTCCACGGGTACGGCGGCCGGGTGGACGACTCGGGCCCGGCCGGTGGCGAGGTTGACACCGCAGGTGACGCCCTCGATGCGGTTGAGCCGTTTCTCCACGCGGGCCACACAGGCGGCACACGTCATCCCGCCGACGGCGAGATCCGTGGTGAGCTGCGAGTCCTCGTCCCGGTGGGTCACCTCGCCCGGCCCGGTGTTCGCCGACGCCGCGGGGACCGTACCGGATCCGGGGCTCATCGGGTGTGCTCCGCGACGTGCGAGGCCTCATCCCGGGGGTAGTGCCATCCGGGACGCACCTCCGGTGAAACCGGCCCCACCGTGCGCCCGACCGTGTAGAACACGGCGCACAGCGCCCCCAGGGCCAGGACGAATCCGATCACTCTGCCGTAGGCGAAGGGAAAACGCGGTCGCTGTTCTGTATCCATGGCCAGCTAGTCGCGTGCACGGGGCGCGGGGTTCCCGCACATCCTCGATCGCCCCGGGCACACGTACTCGCGGTCCGCACCCCCGAACGGGGTGACGGTGTCCGCCGCCGGCGGCGGACACCCCACCGTCAGCGGCCGGCCCATGGCCGGCCCGTGCGTCGCGCGCGCCGGGTCAGGCGGCGCGGCCGGCCTTGAGCGCGGCCGCGATCTCGACGGCACGGCGGGCCTGGTAGCGGGCCGCCTGCAGCGGCACCTCCCCGGGAGCACCCTCGCCGGCCACGTGGGAGGTGCCGTAGGGGTTGCCCAACTGGTTCATCACCGGGTCGGTGTAGCCGGGGGGCACGATGACGCCGCCCCAGTGGTAGAACGTGTTCGCCAGCGCCAGGAGGGTGGATTCCTGGCCCCCGTGCGCGGTACCGGAGGCGGTGAAGGCCGAGTACACCTTGCCCGCGAGCTTGCCCTGGCCCCACAGCGGACCGGTGGTTTCGATGAACGCCCGCAGCTGGCTGGCCGGGTTGCCGAAGCGGGTCGGGGTGCCGAGCAGCACCGCGTCGGCCCAGTCCAGGTCGTCGTGGCTCGCCAGGGCCACATCGGCGGTGTCCTGAAGGTGCTGGGCCCACTCCGCCCTGGAGTCGACCGCCTCCTGCGGGGCCGTTTCCGCGACCTTGCGCAGTCGCACCTGCGCGCCGGCCTTCTCCGCCCCCTCGACGGCTGCCTGTGCCAAGGCGTGCACGTTGCCCGTGGAGCTGTAGTAGATGATCGAGACGTTCACGGATTCCGACATCGGGTGCCTTCCTTCTTCATCGGGATACGGTTCCGTTGGTTACGACGACGCAGCCCTGCGCAATGTGAGGCGCCCCGCCACCTCACAATCCGCCGCGGTGTCTCGTCGGACTGAACGGGGGACAACGACCGAGGGAGTGGGCGACACCATGACCGACCCGTCCGAGTCCGGGCACGGCCCGCTCGACAAGGGCCTGAACGCGATCATCACCGAGCGGCACCAGCTGATCAATCTCACGTACAGGCTCCTCGGCTCGCTGACCGAGGCCGAGGACGTCGTGCAGGAGACCTACACCCGTTGGTACGCCATGGCGCCCGAGCAGCGGGAGGCCGTCGAATCCCCCGGTGGCTGGCTGACGACGGTCGCGAGCCGCATCTGTCTCGACCTGCTCCGCTCGGCACGGGCCAGGCGGGAGCGCTACGTGGGTGAGTGGGTCCCTGAGCCGCTGCCCGCGGCCACGGAGTGGATCAGCGGGCGGTGGAGCGGCGGCGCCACCACTGATCCGGCCGACCGGGTCACCCTCGACGAGTCGATCAACATGGCCTTCCTCGTCGTGCTCGAATCGATGACACCGGCCGAGCGGGTCGCGTTCATCCTGCACGACGTCTTCCGCTACTCCTTCGCCGAGGTGGCCGACATCGTCGGCCGGACACCGGCGGCATGCCGTCAGCTGGCCTCGTCGGCCCGGCGCCGCATCCGCGGGTCACAGTCCGCCGCGGCCCCGGCGGCCGGGAGCGCCGACCTCGTCAGGGCTTTCAAGGAGGCGTGGGAGGCCAAGGACATCGAGGCCCTCATCGGCCTGCTGGCCGCCGACGCCACGGCGACCGGCGACGGTGGCGGACTCGTGCGGGCCGTGATCCGGCCGATCGAGGGCGCCGAGCAGATCGCGCGCTTCTTCGCCGGCCGGATGGAAGCGGTGACCGGCCTGACTCTCGTGGAGAGCACGGTCAACGGTCAGCCCGGCCTGGTCGCCCGGGCGGACGATGTCCCCGTGTCGGTGCTGGCATTCGACGTCGCGGAGGACCGGATCAAGCAGATCTGGTCGGTGCTCAACCCCAACAAACTCCGGGCCTGGCGAACGGTCTGAGCCGCACCCGGGTACCTGGTGGCGAGGCCGGCCGGTGCTCGTCAGGTGCGGCCGGCCTCACTTCCGGGCCATCAGCAGGTACTCGTGCGACCGGTTCGTGCGCATCGGGTCGCCCTCGTCCTTGACCGGCCAGTCGTAGAGGTGGACGCGCTCGTCCCCCAGGGTCAGACGGCGGCCGAGCACCCGCGCGGCGTCCCAGGCCAGCGGGACGAACCGGTCCGCGATACGACGGTTCTGGACGGCGACAACCGCGTACGCGCCCGGCCGCATCACCCGTGCGACAGCCTCGAAGACCTCGTCGAGCGCCGCCAGGTAGGCGTCGTAGTCGCGCAGCGCGTACAGCTGGCCCGGATCGGGCGCTTCGAGGTCCAGGTCGGTACCGAAGTACGGCAGGTCGCACAGGACCAGGTCCACGGTGTCCGGGTCGAGCGGAGGCGTGCGGGCGTCACCGCAGAGCATGCGCTGCTCCGGGTAGCGCGCGACCCGCTGCCGTGCCTCCTGCGCGCGGGACGGGTTGATCTCGATGCCGATCCCGAGCCGCCGCTCGGCCGCGCAGGCCACCAGGGTGGTACCCCAGCCGGCGAAGGGATCGAACACCAGGTCGCCGGGCTTGCTCAACTCCGCTATCAGCGGCCGCAACTGGCTGACGAGACCGCTCTGTCCCGCAGCCCCCTCCAGGGCGAACTCCGGTTCCTCCTCACCGAGTACGCGCCAACTGGACATCCCCATGGGGTCACGCAGCCTTTCTGGTCGAGCCGGTTCGGGAAGCGGCGGCATCGGCTTCCGGCAGCACCGGATGCACCGATTCCGGCGGCAGCCCGCGTTCAAGGCGCAGCACACCCAGCGCGGAGCCCGCCGTGGCCGCCGCGAGGAGCAGCCACATTCCGGTGGCCGAGACCGACAGCAGGGCCGTGAACACGGTCGGCGCGAGCGCGATGGGCACCGCCCAGGACAGCTGGTAGACCGCGAGGTGACGGCCACGGGTCTCCTCCGGGGCGGCCTGGGCCACCAGCGCGGAGGCCGTGGCTCCGTGCAGCAGCTCACCCGCGGTGAACGCCGCGGTCGCGGCGAACACGCCGGCGATCAGTACGGCCCCGGTCGACAGGCTGCCGAGCACCGCGAAGCTGACGAAGGACAGCGCGAAGACGCCCGCTCCGAGCGCCACCGCACGCGTCCTGCGGTACGTGACCAGGACCCGGGTGACCGGGATCTGCAGCACCGCGATACCGACCGTGTTGACCGCGTACAGGACGCCCACCAGCGATACGGGGGCGTCCAGTTCACGGGTGAGATACACCGGGAGGGCCACGGGCAGCACCATGTATCCGAAGGCCGTCGGGATGTTCAGCAGGGTGAGGCCCAGGAACGGACGGTTGCGCGCCACCATCCGGTAGCCCCCGTTATGTTTTTCGCGGTCCTGCAAGAGGGCCGCTGGCCTCCGGGTCCGGCATGACTGTGTCCCCCTGTCGAACGGATGACCTGGGGGGTGG
>NZ_JBVIIM010000004.1:0-140003 GCF_055569765.1 Streptomyces sp. NPDC031365
GAAACCGGATGGACGGGGTATCAACATATCTGGCGTTGACTTTTGGCACGCTGTTGAGTTCTCAAGGAACGGACGCTTCCTTCGTACTCACCCTCACGGGCTTTCCTCCGGGCGCTTCCCTTCGGTGTTTCCGACTCTATCAGATCCTTTTCTTGACCTGACCCCCTGTCAGCGGGGTTCGCCTTCCCGGCCGTTGGCCGTTCCGACGTCTCAAACCTTAGCGGCTCTCTCCGCGTTTCCCAAATCGGGGGTGAGAATTCGAATTCGGGCATGCCGAAATCATTCCCAGTGGGAGGTCGTGCTGAGGTTTTGAGTGCCGCAGTCGCGGCGGAAGATGCTGCCGAAGAACCGTTATGGCCCCCTGGCAACCCGAAGAACTCTACGTACCGGTGGGACGGCTGTCAACCACCCCGCCAAGATCCTTCAGTCCAGGTCGCTGAGACGTCCACCGGCGTCCGGCTGGGCGTCCTCCACCCGGCGCAACAGACGGGTGAGGACGTCACCGAGGGTCGCCCGCTCGTCCTGGTCGAGGTCCTGGAGGAGGTCCCCTTCGAAGACGGTGGCCATACGCATGGCCTCCTGCCACTTCTCCCGGCCCGCCGGGGTGAGCTCCACGATCACGCGGACCCTGTTGGTCTCGTCCCGGTCCCGGGTGACCAGGCCCTCGGCGACCATGCGGTCGATCCGGTGGGTCATGGCGGCCGGGGTCAGGCCCAGCCGCTTGGCCAGGTCGCTGGGGCCCATGCGGTACGGGGAGCCGGAGAGGACGAGTGCCTTGAGGACCTCCCAGTCGGCGTTGGTGATGCCGAGTTCGGCGGTCTGCCGGCCGTAAGCGACGTTCATGCGCCGGTTCAGGCGGGACAGCGCGTTGACGATCTTCTCGACCTGGGGGTCGAGGTCCTGGAACTCGCGCTGGTAAGCGGCGATCTGCTCTTCGAGTGTCGGCTCGCCGAGGCCGGAGGTGTCGCCCATGCCCGCAGTATGACACGTCTCCACTTTGCCTTGAAGTCCTTCTATGTGTACTCTTTACCTTCGAACTTTAGCTTCTAAGTCTTCAGGTCTAACTAGTGAGTGAGGTGAACGTGACCAGGGCGATGGGCGCAGCGATGCGCCGGATCCACGTGGGCAACGCACTCAGCGCTTTCGGGCTGGGCTTCACGGTCCCGTATCTGTACGTCTATGTGGCGCAGGTGCGGGGGCTGGGAGCCATGACGGCGGGCCTCGTGCTCGCCGTCTTCGCCGTGGCCGCGCTGATCGTGCTGCCGTTCGCCGGGCGCGTGATCGTCCGGCGGGGTCCGCTGCCGGTGCTGCTCGGAGCCCTGGTCACGGCCGCGGTCGGCGCGCTGAGCCTGGGACTGTCGAGCGGTGCGACGGCCGTGTTGCTGTCGGCGTCGGCGCTCGGTGCCGGGCAGGCCGTGATGCAGCCGGCCCTCGCGACGATGATCGTGGACTGCTCCACCACGGGGACCCGGTCCCGGGCGTTCGCCACGCAGTTCTTCCTGCAGAACCTCGGACTCGGTGTCGGAGGTCTTATCGGCGGTCACCTCGTGGACCCGACGAAAGCCGGCTCGTTCACCCTCCTCTTCTCGCTCGAGGCGGCGATGTTCCTGCTGCTGGTCGCGGTGATGGCGACGGTGCGGATGCCGCGCGCGCCGCGCATCACGGACACGCTCCAGCAGTCGGCCAAGGCGGGCTGGAAGCAGCTGCTGGGCAACCGGGCCATGGTGCAGCTCTGTGTGCTGGGCTTCGTGCTGTTCTTCGCCTGCTACGGACAGTTCGAGTCGGGGCTGAGTGCGTACGGCGTGGAGGCCGCCGGGATCTCCACCTCCGCGCTGGGGACGGCACTGGCCGCGAACACGCTGGTGATCGTGGTCGCGCAGTTCGCCGTACTGCGGTTCGTGGAGCGGCGCAGGCGCTCGCGCGTGATCGCGTCCGTGGGGCTGATCTGGGCCGTCGCCTGGGCCGTGGCCGGGTACGCGGGACTGGGCGACGGGAGCCAGACGATGGCGACCGCCGCGTTCATCTCGACGTACGCGCTGTTCGGGCTCGGGGAGGCGCTGCTGTCGCCGACGCTCGCGCCGCTCGTCGCCGATCTCGCGCCGACCGGTATGGCCGGTCAGTACAACTCGGCGTTCGCCCTGGTGAAGCAGCTCGCGCTGGCCGTGGGTCCGGCGGTGGGCGGCCCGCTGGGGGCCTCGCTGCACGCGCCGTACATCGTGGTCTTCCTGCTGTTCTCGCTCGGTATCTCCGTTCTGGCGGTGCGGCTGGGGCGGCAGCTCACCGACGTGCAGGACCATCCGTCGGGGGCGCGGAGCCGTGTGGTGGCGCAGGGCGGCGCGGGAGCGGGGCAGGCGACGGCACACGCCTGAGCCGGTCCGCGCGTGCCCCCGTGGCGTTCTATGAGCCGGAACCCTGGGTGTTCGGCGGCTTCGGCAGGAGGAACTCGCACCAGACCGCCTTGCCACCGCCCGGGGTGCGTCTGCTGCCCCAGCCGGAGGCGATCGTCGCGACGATGGCGATGCCCCGGCCGGACTCGTCGCCGGGCTCCGCGCGGCGCCGCCTCGGCAGGTGGTCGTCGCCGTCGGTGACCTCGATGATGAGGCGGCGGTCGGTACGGCGCAGCCGCAGCCGCATGGGGGGTGTGCCGTGCTGGAGCGAGTTGGCGACCAGTTCGCTGGCGGCCAGGACGCCCAGGTCGTGCAGTTCGGTGGGGAAGCGCCAGCTGGTCAGCACTCCCGACGCGAAGGCACGCGCGCGGGGTGCCGCTTCGACTCCGCCGAGCAGTTCCAGCGCGGCGTTGCGGAAGAGTTCGCTCTCCGCTCCCTTGCGGGCGGGATGCTGGAGGACCAGGACGGCGACGTCGTCGTCGTGGTCGGGGGTGACTCCGGCCGAGCGGACCAGGCGGTCGCAGACGACCTGAGGGCTGCCGGTGGCTCCGGCCAGGGCTCGCTCCAGGCCCGCGATGCCCTCGTCCAGGTCCTCGTTCCTCCGCTCGACCAGGCCGTCCGTGTAGAGGACGGCGGTGGAGCCGGGGCCGAGGGGAATCGATCCGGAGGCGTGCATCCAGCCGCCGGTGCCGAGCGGCGGTCCGGTCGGTTCGTCGGCGCGCTGGACGGTGCCGTTCCCGTCGCGGACGAGGATGGGGAGGTGGCCGGCGGAGGCGTACACCAGGCGGCCCTCGTTGGGGTCGTGGATGGCGTACGCGCAGGTGGCGATCTGGTTGGCGTCGATCTCCATGGCGAGGCCGTCCAGGAGCTGGAGGACCTCGTGCGGCGGGAGGTCGAGCCGCGCGTAGGCCCGTACGGCCGTACGGAGCTGCCCCATGACGGCGGCGGCCCGGACTCCCCTTCCCATCACGTCCCCGATGACCAGGGCGGTACGGCCGCCGCCGAGGGTGATCACGTCGTACCAGTCGCCGCCGACGGCCGCCTCCGTGCCGCCGGGGTGGTACGTGGCGGCGACACGCAGGTCGTCGGGTTCCTCGAGCTCCTGCGGGAGCAGGGAGCGCTGGAGGGTCACGGCGGTCTCGCGCTGCCGGCGCTCGCTGGCGCGCAGGCGTTCGGCTGCCTCGGCGTGGTCGGTGACATCGGTGGCGAAGATCAGTACCCCGCGGCCCGCGCCCTCGCTGACGGGGGTGCAGGTGAACGTGTAGGAGCGGCCGTCGGGTGCCCTGCGGGACTTCACCGTGCGGGGCTTGCCGCTGCGCAGGACCTGGTCGAGGAGGGGCAGCAGGCCGAGTTCGTCGAGCTCGGGGAGTGCTCCGCGGGCGGGGGCGCCGACGGGGCGGGCGCCGAAGGCCGCCGTATAGGCGTCGTTGACGTAGGCGATGCGGTGGTCGGGGCCGTGGACCAGGGCGACGAGGGAGGGGACGCGGTCCAGGACCTCGCGCACTCCGAGCTCGTCGACGGCGGGCACGGGACGGATGTCGTCGGAGGGTTGTTCGCCGCGGGCCGCGGGCACGGAGCCCTCTCCCCGCCGGTCCGGGGAGACCGTCTGCTCGGTCCGCGCTGCGGCGCGGCGCTGTGTTCCGGGGAGCCGGGCGCTCCAGCGCGTGAAGTTCACGAATCCTTGCCTCGTGTAGTTGTCGGCGGCCGGCAACCGGGACCGGCCAGGGCCCCGGGGGCCGCACCGGGGTGGGCGGGGCCCGCCCGCGGCGGTGGACCAGTCTGGCAGGGTGCCGACCGGGCCGACATCCGTCAGACGCCGGGCCGGCCGCTGGAGTTCCTGGGTCCGGTCAGGACGACCCCTTCGGGTTGTCCGGGGGGTCCTGAGAGGACTTTCCCCCGGCCGCCAGTTCGAACTCCGCCCGGGGGTGTTCGAGTGACCCCAGAGAGACGATCTCCCGTTTGAAGAGGCCGGCGAGCGTCCACTCGGCAGCCACCCGCGCCTTCCGATTGAAGGTCGGCACCCGGCTGAGGTGATAGGTCCGATGCATGAACCAGGCTGGGAAGCCCTTGATCCTGCGCCCGTACACCTGCGCGACCCCCTTGTGCAGCCCCAGGGAGGCGACAGAGCCTGCGTTCTTGTAGGCATACGTCTCCAGCGGTTCACCCCGCAGCGAGTGGACCACGTTGTCCCCGAGGACCCGTGCCTGACGCAGCGCGTGCTGTGCGTTGGGGGCGCACTCCCGCCCGGCCTCCCGCGCGGTGACATCGGGAACGGCCGCGGCGTCCCCCGCGGCCCACGCGTGTGCGGCACCGTCGACGGCCAGTTCGGCGGTGCACTTCAGCCGTCCCCGCCCGTTCAGCGGCAGATCGGTGGTGGCGAGCACGGGATGCGGCTTGACGCCGGCGGTCCACACGACCGTGCGGGTGGGGAAGCGCGACCCGTCGCTGAGCACGGCCATCCGGTCCGCGCAGGATTCCAGCCGGGTCTCCAGACGTACGTCGATGTTGCGTCGGCGCAGCTCGGTGACCGTGTACCGCCCCATCTCCTCACCGACCTCGGGCAGGATCCGCCCGGACGCCTCGACGAGGATCCACCTCATGTCCTCGGGCCGGATGTTGTGGTAGTACCGCGCGGCATAACGGGCCATGTCCTCCAGCTCACCGAGCGCCTCGACGCCCGCGTAGCCGCCGCCGACGAAGACGAAGGTCAGGGCCGCGTCGCGGATCGCGGGGTCGCGGGTCGACGACGCGATGTCCATCTGTTCGAGGACGTGGTTGCGCAGACCGATGGCCTCCTCGACGGTCTTGAAGCCGACGGCGTGCTCGGCGAGACCGGGGATCGGCAGCGTGCGCGACACGGAGCCGGGCGCGAGCACCAGCTCGTCGTAGACGGTCCGCAGCCCTCCCGTGCCCTCTTCCTCGGTGGCGAGGGTGTTGATGGTGGCGGTGCGCTTCGCATGATCGATGCCGGTGGCCTCGCCGATGATGATGTGGCACCGGTCGAGAACACGACGCAGCGGTACGACGACATGGCGAGGGGAAATGGCACCGGCGGCCGCTTCGGGCAGAAAGGGCTGGTACGTCATGTACGGGTCCGGGGTGACCACCGTGATCTCGGCCTCGCCCCGCCCGAGTTCCCGTTTCAGCTTCCGCTGGAGACGCAGGGCCGTGTACATCCCGACGTAACCGCCGCCGACAACGAGAATGCGCGCACGTTCCTTCACCATCCCATGACGCACCCGACACGGGCGTTTGTCCACAGCCTCGACGAATTGTGTGACCGGAAGGTCCCGCAACCGGGGTTGGCCGATTCACCGACCCCGACCGCATTCTCGCAGCTCACTCCGGGTACAAGCCCTCTCATAGAGGGGTACATTCAGGACGTATGCGACCCGTGCTCCGATCGAGGGGCGCTCCGTGCGGAACCTGCCTCTTCTGAATTGACCCCCTCTCAACTATGTTCGTGTGTCGACGGGGTGTAGGGGGCTGTGCTCATCGGGTCCGCGACGGGCGGAACCGGCAAGCCGGGCCTCTTCCACACGCCCCGGCCATCAATGGCGGGGAGCAGTCTCCGGGGGGAGACGTCATTACCGGGGGAATACATATGCATGTTCAGGACTCTCATTGGTCTTCCGCTGTCGCGACCGGCGGCGCGCTGAGTGCGCCCACAGGTGGCAGCGCACGCGCGGACGGCTCGCGCACGGCACCGCTGCGCGTGGACGCGCAGCGCAATCTGGAGCACGTACTGCGTGCCGCACGTGAGGTCTTCGGCGAGCTGGGCTACGGCGCGCCGATGGAGGACGTGGCACGCCGGGCACGGGTCGGTGTGGGCACGGTGTACCGGCGCTTCCCGAGCAAGGACGTCCTGGTGCGGCGGATAGCCGAGGAGGAGACCTCCCGGCTGACCGAGCAGGCACGTGCGGCGCTCGGCCAGGAGGACGAGCCGTGGTCGGCGCTCTCCCGTTTCCTGCGCACCTCGGTCGCCTCCGGCGCGGGGCGGCTGCTGCCGCCGCAGGTGCTGCGGGTGGGCGTGGCCGAGGAGCGCGGTCTGCCGGAGCACGCACGGCTGCCGCAGCAGCGGACGCAGACGGCGGGTGAGCTGCGGCTGGTGCCGGAGGCTCCGCCGGTGGGCGTGGCGGCCGACGACGCGGGCGCCTCGGAACTGCTCGATGTCGTGGGGCAGCTGGTGGAGCGGGCGCGGGCCGCCGGGGAGCTGCGACCGGATGTGTCCGTGTCGGATGTGCTGCTGGTCATAGCGACGGCGGCACCGTCCCTGCCGGATGCGGCGCAGCAGGCGGCGGCGTCGGCGCGGTTGCTGGACATTCTGCTGGAGGGGCTGCGGTCGCGGCCGGCGTGACACGTGCCTGCCCGGTCGCGCCGGCGCGCCTGACGGGCACGGGTGCTTTCGCAGCAGGTGCGGTGGGTGCTGCCAGGGCCGAGTTTCACCACCCGGCGCTTCCCTGTTGAACGAGGGGTGTCTGCGCAACCGGGTACGGGCGGGGTGCACCGGCGCTCATGCTGAGCAGGGGCCGGCCGGTTGCACAGCCCGGTACTTGCGGGGCGCCATCACGCTCGTGCTGAGCAGGAGTGTGTCTGCGCAATCCGGCGCCGACGCACGGCAGGACGGGCCGCCGGGCGCGCACGGCGTACGGGTGTGGACGACGGTGGGCGTGGTGTACGCGCCGACGGCGGGAAGGGGACGGGGCGGGGGGTCGCCCGCAGCGACTGGCGCGTCCGCGCCCCAACCCCCACAAGACACCTGTTCCGCGCCAGTCCGAGGACGGCCACCCCCGACCCACCCACCGACCGCAGGCGCTACACGCACCCCCACCGGACGGCCACAGGCGCCGCGGGCATACGACCGACGGCCGTCACCCACAGAGACAAGATCGCGCACCCCGCCGGAGGCGGTCAGCGTGTGCCGCCCGCCCCCGCGCCCAGCGCGCCCCGTTGCGGGGCGATTCCGCCCGGGACCGCTCGCTGACGGGCCGGTGTGCCGGTCCAGCAGGTTCCCCGGCGGGCCAGCAGGCGGCGTAGCCATACCTCCAGGGCGACCAGATCCGCCAGCCCGTCCAACGGCAGCGGCTCGCCCTCCGCCGCCCCCCGCAGCGCCTTGCGGACCACCCGTGCCTCGACCAGTCCCGCCTCCGCCAGCAGCGGCGTGTCGAACAGCGACATCAGCGTGCCGGCCGCCACCCGCAACCCGGTCCGTGCCGCGGCCCCCGAGGTGGCCGCGCCCGGCGCCCCCCACCCCGCCGGCAGCTCCCGCACCCCCGCCCCTTCCAGCACCGACCGCAGGATGGAGGCCCGGGCCCCCGGCTGCACCCGCAGCGCCTCCGGCAGGGCCCGGCACGCGCGCACCACCTGGTTGTCGAGGAACGGAGCGTGCAACCGCTGGGAGCGGATCTCGGCCGCCTGCTCCAGCACCCGCAGATCCGCCGCGTGCCGGGCCAGTGCCGCCCGCGCCCGGAAGTCACCGGGCCGCTGCCCCGGCCCCACGTCCGACCGCCGCGTCGACGCCTGGAGGCGAACCGATACTTCAGCCAGCGCCTCCCCGGTCAGCCAGCGCGCCGCCGGCCCGGGTCTCCCCCACGTCAATGCGGCCAGCGAGGCATCCGCCGCCCCCGGCCCGTCATCGTCCAGCCGCCGGTGCAGCAACCGCTCGGCGAGGCTCTCCAGCCCGGTCCGGTACGGGGTACGGGCAAGCCGCCGAGCCGCCGCGTACACGCGCGCGGGCACCATCACGGATCCGTCCGCCTTCGCCAGTGCGGCAACCGGCCGCACCAGGTGCCGCCGCTTACGGTCCATCAGCAGATCGGCCAGCCGCGCCGGATGCGCGTCCAGCACCTGCTTCGCCCCGTACCCCGTGAAGTGATCCGCGCTCCCGGCCGCCAGCCGAGCCCGGTGCCGGGCGGCGGTCACCAGCGAAGGGCCCGGCTCGTCCGTCAACGGCCCGTCCAGCTCGGCATACGGCAGCGTCGACTCCCCGCCCGCCACCACCACGTGGTGCAGCCGCGGGTTGGCGGCCAGCGCCCCCGCCCGTGCCAGCTCGTCCTCGTCCCGCCCTCCACCGGCTCCACCGGCTCCACCGGCCAGGTCGTTGAAGGTGACGGCGAGCAGCCGCTCCCCGGCTCCCGTGCCATGCCCCAGCACGGTCCCCGGCATCCCCGGCAGCCCCGCCGCCAGCAACGCCAGCGCGCCGGAGGCGGGCCCTCCGGACAGGTCCGCCCCGATCCCCGGCACCGGCGTCCCACGGGCGGCACGCCGCTCGGCGGGCCCCATCCCCGGCACCGGCCCGGGATCGATGTCGGCACCCGGAACGTGCCGGGGCGCGGCGAGCCGGGTCCGTACGGCCTCGACCAGCGCGTCGCGTACCGCGTCCACCGCGTGGTCGGGGTCGGCCGGCGGCGCGGCGACGGCGAGCGAGGCGACGGGTTCGTACCCGGCGATCTCGCGCGCCCCCGCGCGGAGAATGAGCGCGTGCCCCGGGGGAACGCGCTTCACGCCGTCGTACGGCGTGGAGTCGTGCAGTGCGGCCGGCACGTCGGGCGCGGCAAGCAGCGCGGCGAGGTGCCCGAAGTCGAGGTTGGCCTCGATGAGGTCGGCGAGCGGGAGAGCGGCGGTGGCGTACGCCGTGCCGCCCGCCCAGGGAGTGTGGAACACGGGCCGGGCGCCGGCGAGATCGCCGCACACCGTGACCCGGCGCCCCACTTGGACCACGGCCGTGTAGCTGCCCGCCCAGGCGGTCAGATGCCGCAGTGCCCCGCCCCGCGCGGCGAACAGCGCGACCCGCAGCTGCTCGTCGGAGGCGCCGCAGGTGCCGAGGACGGCGATCCGGGTCTGTTCGTCGGCCTTGACCACCCGTACCTCGTCGGGGCGCCAGTCGCCGACCGCCCACAGCGGGTCGGGGTCGCCCCACAGCAGCTGGGAACCCACGGGGTGGACGGTCTCGCCGTCGACTCCGGTGGCGCCGGCGGAGCCGTTGGGGCCGAACCCCATGGCTCTCGCGGCGGTGCTGCTCCATCCCACCAACCACCGCATCGCCGCCTCCACAGGCTGTGGACAACCAGTGCACCGTACGAACCGGTTCCCCATGCTGCCATGAAGGAGGCGCTCAGGAAGCGTGCCGGAGCCGTATGCGCTCCGTCGAATGCGCCCCGGCGGATACACCCACCCCGGATCCACCCGATCCGAACAGACGCCCGCCGCATACAGATCGCCGCACCGGTGCCACACCGGCGCCACGCAACACACCACGCCACTGCGACGCGAATGCGCCCCCGTAGCGCGCCCCCCAAACCTCCAACGCGCCGTCAACTACCTGGGTAGAAGCAGTGATACACCCGAAAGAGCGGGATCGATTTTCGGCCAAATCGGAGCGGTGAGGACCACCTCGAACACGCTCCGTACATGCTCTGCGCACCGCTGGGCGGCCGCGCAGCCCGGGAGACGGAGCACGTCTCCCGGACCGTTCCGCCACCCGCGGGGATGAAGGCGGCGGTGTCCCCCAGCCCACTGGATCCAGTACAGCGGGCCGACCCACGCACCGACCATGGAACCGCTCCCGCGATGGCCGGAGAAGAGCGCACACACGGGCGCACGGCCACACAACGGGAGCACGCCGCAACTGCGCGTATCGGACCCGTACTTCAGTACGGACCACAATCCCGCCATCCGGAAGAATGCCCCTTAACGCTTGGGATGCGGCGAACTACGCTGGGTTTACGAATGCCGCGTGGTTATGCCAGAGCGGCAGCCGTCTGTGTCGAGGGGTGGCGCATGTCCAGGGAGCAACGCGGGCCGAACGAAAAACTCGGCACCGTTCTCGCCCTCGCGGGAATCTCCAACGCAGGCCTCGCGCGGCGCGTCAACGACCTTGGCGCACAGCGAGGACTGACACTTCGCTACGACAAGACGTCGGTGGCGCGCTGGGTGTCGAAGGGAATGGTGCCGCAGGGTGCGGCACCGCATCTGATCGCCGCAGCCATCGGCCAGAAGCTGGGCCGTCCTGTGCCGCTCCACGAGATCGGCCTGGCGGACGCGGACCCCGCACCCGAGGTGGGCCTCGCCTTCCCGCGTGACGTCGGACAGGCGGTGCGCTCCGCGACGGAGCTGTACCGGCTGGACCTCGCGGGCCGCAGAGCCGGCTCCGGCGGCATCTGGCAGTCACTCGCCGGATCGTTCGCGGTGAGCGCGTACGCGACGCCCGCCTCGCGGTGGCTGATAACCCCGGCCGACAGCTCGGTGGCGCGGGAGGTGAACCCCGCAGACGGCTCCGGCGCACCGCTCAAAGTCGGCCACAGCGATGTGCAGAAGCTACGGGAGGCCGCAGAGGACGCCCGGCGCTGGGACTCCAAGTACGGCGGCGGGGACTGGCGTTCGTCGATGGTTCCCGAATGCCTCAGGGTCGAGGCGGCCCCGCTGCTGCTCGGCTCCTACTCCGACGACGTGGGTCGCTCGCTCTTCGGTGCGGCGGCTGAGCTGACCCGTCTGGCCGGCTGGATGGCCTTCGACACCGGCCAGCAGGAGGCGGCCCAGCGCTACTACATCCAGGCCCTGCGCCTCGCCCGCGCGGCGGCCGACGTCCCCCTGGGCGGCTACGTGCTCGCCTCGATGTCCCTCCAGGCGACCTATCGCGGCTTCGGTGACGAGGGCGTGGACCTCGCCCAGGCCGCGCTGGAACGCAACCGTGGTCTGGCCACCGCCCGCACCCTGAGTTTCTTCCGCCTGGTCGAGGCACGCGCGCACGCACGCGCGGGGGACGCGCAGGCGGCCGGTGCCGCGCTGAAGTCGGCGGAGAGCTGGCTGGAACGCTCCCGCTCCGGCGACAGCGACCCGGTCTGGCTCGGCTTCTACTCCTACGACCGCTTCGCCGCCGACGCCGCGGAGTGCTACCGCGATCTGAAGGCCCCCCGCCAGGTCCGCCGATTCACCGAGCAGGCGCTGTCGAGGCCGACGGAGGAGTTCGTGCGCTCGCACGGACTGCGCCTGGTCGTCTCGGCGGTCGCCGAACTGGAGTCGGGCAACCTGGACGCGGCCTGCGAGCAGGGGGTGCGCGCCGTGGAGGTGGCGGGCCGCATCTCGTCCGCCCGCACCACGGAGTACGTCAAGGACCTTCTGCACCGGCTGGAGCCCTACGGCGACGAACCCCGCGTGGTCGAACTGCGCGAACGCGCCCGTCCGCTCCTGATCACCACGGCCTGACCTGACCCGACCGGCAGGCGTCCGGACGCCCGGACGACCCGACGACCCGACGACCCGACGACCCGACGACCCGACGACCCGACGACCCACAGTACGACGCCCGGCGGCCCGCCTGCCGCGGCCGTTTGTCAGTGGCACGGTGCACTATCGGATGCGGGAGGTGGTGCAGGTGGTGATGGCACGGTCGTACGACTGTGACGTGCTGGTGGTCGGCGGCGGGATCGTCGGCCTGTCGACGGCGTATGCGATCAGCCGCGCGGCGCCGGGCACCCGGGTGACGGTGCTGGAGAAGGAGCCGGGTCCGGCCCGGCACCAGACGGGCCGCAACAGCGGAGTCATCCACAGCGGTGTCTACTACCGCCCCGGATCGCTGAAGGCGCGGTACGCGGTGCGGGGCGCCGCGGAGATGGTCAAGTTCTGCGCGGAGTACGACATCGCGCACGCGGTGACGGGCAAGCTGATCGTCGCCACGGCCCGCGAGGAGCTCCCGCGGCTGCACTCCCTGGTCCAGCGTGGCCGGGAGAACGGCATCGCGGTCCGCGAGCTGTCCGGCGCGCAGATAGCGGAGTACGAGCCGGAGGTGGAGGGCCTGGCCGCCATCCACGTCGGCACCACCGGCATCTGCGACTTCTCGGCGGTGGCCCGGCGGCTCGCGGAGGCGTCCGGCGCGGAGATCCGCTACGGCGCGCGCGTCGTACGCGTCGACCGCCGTGCCGACAGGGGAGTCGCCGTCCTGACCGCCGGCGGCGACGTCGTACGCGGCCGGGTGCTGGTCAACTGCGCCGGTCTGTACTGCGACGAGATCGCCCGCCGCACCGGTGACGATCCCGGCGCCCGGATCGTGCCGTTCCGCGGCGAGTACTTCGAGCTGGCCCGCCCGGAGCTGGTGCGCGGACTGGTGTACCCGGTACCCGACCCGGCGTTCCCCTTCCTCGGCGTCCACCTCACGCGCGGTATCGACGGGGGCGTCCACGTCGGCCCCAACGCGGTCCCGGCCCTGGCCCGCGAGGGCTACGAGCGGCGCACGGTGCGCCCGCGCGAGCTGGGGGCGACCCTGGCCTGGCCGGGCTCCTGGCAGCTGGCCCGCCGCCACTGGCGGTACGGCACCGGCGAACTGCACCGCTCGCTGTCCAGGGCCGCCTTCGCCCGGGCCGTACGCCGGTTGCTGCCCGCCGTGCGGGAGGACGACCTGGTGCGGGCGCCGGCCGGGGTGCGGGCGCAGGCGGTGTTGCGGGACGGAACCCTGGCCGACGACTTCCTCATCCAGGAAACCCCCCGCGCGGTGCACGTGCTGAACGCGCCGTCACCCGCGGCGACGGCGTCCCTGCCGATCGGGCGGGAGATCGCACGGCGCACGATGGCGCAGCTCACGGCCCGGGGGCGGTGAGAGCACGCCGGCCGCCCGCCGCGCCCCCGTAAAATCGAGAGCACTGTGTCTGACTCCGTGAGCACCCCCGAAGCACCGCACCCCGCCCACACGCCCGGTGTGCCGGTCCGCCATACCCGGGCCAAAGGGGAGCCGCGGTTCCCGGACGGGCCGAAGGCCGACCCCGCCGGGTCGCACTTCGAGCGGCGCATCCGCAGCTTCCAGCCGCGCCGCAGCCGCGTCACCGCCGGACAGGCGGACGCGCTGCAGCGGCTGTGGCCGACGTGGGGTTTCGACATCGACGGCAGCCGGCGGCTCGACCTCGCCGAGTTCTTCGGCAACGACCGTCCCGTCGTACTGGAGATCGGCTTCGGCATGGGCGAGGCCACCGCGGCGATGGCCGCCGCCGACCCGGCCACCAACATCCTCGCGGTCGACGTCCACACCCCCGGACAGGGCAATCTGCTCAACCTCGCCGACCAGCGGGGGCTGACCAACATCCGGGTCGGCAACGGCGACGCGATCATCCTCCTGCGCGAGATGCTCGCGTCCGACGACCTCGGCGGACTGCGCGTCTACTTCCCCGACCCCTGGCCCAAGAAGCGGCACCACAAGCGCCGCCTGATCCAGCCGGAGTTCCTCACCCTCGCCGCGGTCCGGCTGCGGCCGGGGGCCGTCGTGCACTGCGCCACCGACTGGGAGCCGTACGCGGAGCAGATGCTCGAGGTGCTCACCGCACACCCCGCTTTCGAGAACACGCAGGCGGACGGCGGTTTCGCGCCGCGTCCCGGGTTCCGTCCGCTCACCCGTTTCGAGGGACAGGGACTGGACAAGGGTCATGTCGTGAACGACCTGCTCTTCCGCCGCGTACCGCACGGGGAGCGGGCCGGGCACCGAGCCTGAGACCGCACGCAGCCCCGCCCCCGTCTCGTTAGGGTCGATCTCCCGTGGCCACCAGCCCCCCGTACCCGACGCGCCCCGGCGACGTTCCCCGCGGCACTCTGCGGCACGCGCACTGGTGGCAGCGGCCGTGGGTGCGTTACGGCGCACTGATCACCCTGCTGACGCTGTCCGGGCTGGTGATCCTCGCCCTGGTCCGCGAGCAGACGGGGACGCAGGGGTTCCTGGTCGGACTCGGTCTCGCCATTTTCCCGGTGCCGCTGCTGCTGGCCGCGTTCCGCTGGCTGGACCGGGTCGAACCGGGGCCCTGGCGGAACCTGCTGTTCGCCTTCGCCTGGGGGGCGTGCGCGGCGGCGCTGATAGCGATCGTCGCGAACAGTTTCGCCACGCGCTGGATAGCGACGGCGACGGCCGACCCGGTCGGCGCCGACACCCTGGGGACGACCGTCATAGCACCGGTCGTGGAGGAGTCCGCGAAGGCCGCGGCCGTCCTCCTGGTCTTCCTCTTCCGCAGACGTGACTTCACCGGGCTCCTCGACGGCGTGGTGATAGCCGGGGTCACCGCCACCGGCTTCGCGTTCACCGAGAACGTCCTCTACCTCGGCACCGCCTTCGGCACCGACCAGCTCACCGGCGGCAGCGGTGCGGCGTCGGTCACCGCGGCGACCTTCTTCGTCCGCATCGTCATGTCGCCGTTCGCCCATCCCCTGTTCACCGTGCTCACCGGGATCGGTTTCGGCATCGCCGCGCCGGCCACGGACCGGCAGCGGCTCCGGCGGGTGCTGCTCCCACTGTGCGGACTGCTCCTCGCGATGGGCATGCACGCGCTGTGGAACGGCTCCGCCGCGCTCGGTCCGTACGGCTTCTTCGCGGTGTACGGGGCGTTCATGGTGCCGACGTTCGGCCTGCTGACCTGGCTGGTGGTGTGGACGCGGCAGCGGGAGCTGCGGACCGTGCGGACGGAGCTGCCCGCGTACGCGGTCGCCGGCTGGCTCACCCCGGCAGAGCCGTTCGCGCTCGGCTCGATGCGCGCGCGGCGCATGGCCCGGCAGTACGCGCGCCGGTACGGCGGGAAACCGGCGGCGCGCGCGGTCGCGCAGTACGAGGCGTACGCGACGTCGCTGGCGTTCCTGCGGCACCGGGGCCGGCTGGGGAGGGCCGGGACGGACTTCGTGACCCGCGAACGGGAGCTGCTGCTGGAGCTGTGGCACCGGCGGGGAGCGGCCCGTCCGGCACTGGACCACGCGGCCCGCCTCACCGCACCGCCGGTTCCGGTCGCCTCCGCGCCGTGGCCGGTGCGGAGGACTTACGGGCAGCCTCCGTACGGACAGCCTCCGTACGGGCAACCGCCTTATGGGCAGCCTCCGTACGGGCAGCCTCCGTACGGGCATCCGTACCCGGTGCCCGACCCGAACCCCTACCGCTCCTGACGGGTCTGCCGCGGACGGCCCCGGAAACACCTGACCGGCAGCCCTGACGTCGGGGGGTCGTCGTCGGGACTGCCGGGGTTCCAGGGGCGGTGGGACTCAGGGCTCAGGGGTTGAGGCCCTTGCCCTGCAGCCACGCCATCGGGTCGATGCCGGAGGAGGAGCCACCGGTGTGGACCTCCAGGTGGAGGTGGGCCCCGGTGGAGTTGCCGGTGGATCCGACGCGGCCGATCACGTCGCCGGTGTTGACCTTCTGGCCGACGCTGACGCTGATGGACGACTGGTGGGCGTACCAGATCTCGGTGCCGTCGTCGAGGGTCAGCACGGTCTTGTAGCCGTAGGAGCCGTCCCAGCCGGCGGAGGTGATCGTGCCGGTGTGAACCGCCTTGATCAGCGTGCCGCTGGGTGCGGCGAAGTCGAGGCCGGTGTGCTGGCCGGAGGACCAGTAGGCGCCGGCCTGACCGAAGGTCGAGGAGATGGTGTACGAGGAGGTCGGCAGCGTGTACTGCTTGGCCAGCTCGGCGAGGCGCTCGGCCTCGGCCTTCTTCGCGGCTTCCTCCTCCGCCTTCTTCTTGGCGGCCTCCGCCTTGGCCTTGGCCTCCTTCTCCGCCTTGGCGGCGGCCTCGGCGGCCTGCTTCTCGGCAGCGGCGAGGGCCTCCGCGGCGGCCTTGGTCTCGGCCTGGCTCTGCTGCTGCTCGACCTGGGCCATGATCCGGCTGCGCAGCGCCTCGCCGGCACCGGGGGCGCCCTGCTCGGCCTCGGCCTCGGTCATGCCGAGGGTGCTGAGAGGGGTGGCCGAACCCTTGGGTGTTTCCTCGTCGGAGATGAGGGAACCCACATTGGGGAGGTCGGGCATGGAGATCGAGACCGGCGGCTTGCCGGTCTGGGCGGTGGCCATGCCACCGGCGCCGACCGCGGCTATGACGCCGACGCCGAGGACGGTGGAGCTGCGGGCGAGTCCTCCGCCGCGCTGCTTGGAGACGCGGTGCCGGCCACGTACCGGGCGAAGGGACTCCGCGGTGGGGTTCCACTCCTCGAGGGGGCCCTCGTCGAGGCGGACACCGCCGTAGGCGAAGGTGTCGTCGCTCGGCTTGAACGGAGCTTCGGGGGCAGGCGGGTTGGACGCCACGTGGGCGTACTCCTTTCCTTCCTTCTTCGCCTACCGGGTTAGCTGACGGGTTCGGAGCAGGAAGGTCTCCTACGCGCGGGCACGAACCGTGTTTCCACGGCGGTATCCACGCGATTCACCCCAATTGGTGGTTCCCCGGTTCCCTTGCGGGATTCGGCGCGTGCGCACGGAGCCGACTTCTGTGACGGCTGGGACGACCGCGCTGCGTTATCGAACGTTAATAGACGCGAGGGCTGGATTCCAAGCCGTTCCTCTTGATCATTAACGATTCTCGCGTGGACTTAACCGCCATGAGCGGCAAAAAACGGGCGAGTTGACCGCCCTTCAGGCCCCCGTCATTTCCTGACGGTACGTCAGCTGCTGTGCGGTGCGGGACGACTCGCTCACCGTGCGTGAAGATGGCGTCGGCCATCGGAAAACACCGAGGGCCGGAACCCTTTCGGATTCCGGCCCTTGGCCTTCAGTAGCGGGGACAGGATTTGAACCTGCGACCTCTGGGTTATGAGCCCAGCGAGCTACCGAGCTGCTCCACCCCGCGTCGTTGAAACCAGTGTACGCCATCCGCGGGACGCGCCGCACACCCATAACCGGCGGCCCCGGTTTCAGCCACTGATCAAGTGCCCGTTCGGCGCCTTGGCACGCTCCTCGTGCTCCGGCAGCACGAGGACGACGGCGCCCCCGTCCGCCAGCAGCCCACTGCCGTCGGCCCCCACCACGAAGGTGTCCGGCTCCCGCCAGGCCGTGACCACCCGCCGTACCCCCGCGTCCAGGATCAGCCGGGCACAGGGCGCCGGCCGGGACGCACGCCGGGCGCAGGGCTCCAGGCTGGAGTACACGGTGGCGGTGGCGAGGCGGGGATCAGCGGGGTCGGTCCTGGCGAGCGCGGCCTCCTCCGCGTGCACCACCGGGTCCGCGCCCTCCCGGGAGTGGCCGCGCGCCAGCTCCGTACCGTCGGCGGCCACCACCACCGCTCCCACGCTGAACGCCGTGTCGGACGGCGGGCACGCGGCGGCCAGCTCGCAGGCGAGGGCCAGCCAGTGGTGGTCGGCGGCGGCGGGCAGCACACCGGTGCCGGGGGCGGTGGGCTCGTAGCGCATGAGGACGACGTCGCCGATCGGGCGGGTTTCCACCAGCCGCATCCGGCCTCCCTGGTAGGAGCCGGGTCCGAAGAGGCGGGGGGCGTCCGCGTCGCCGACGAACAGCGGGGCGAGGACCAACTGCAGTTCGTCGGCGAGGCCCTGGGTGAGCAGCTGGGTGTGGATCCGTCCGCCGCCCTCGACCATGAGCCGCCGCACTCCGCGCCCGGCGTGCAGATGCTCCAGCAGCCGCCTCCAGTCGAGTTCGGGGCCGAGCGGGACGACGTCGGTGGCGAGACCGAGGGCGCGGGCCCGCTCGGCACCCTTGTCGGTGGTGTACAGGACCTTCTCGCCGCCGGTGTGCCAGAACCGCGCCGCCGGGTCGAGGTCGCCGGAGCCGCTGACGGTGACCTTGAGCGGGTACTCGGGCCGGCCCGCGTCGAGCCGGGCGGCACGCCGCGCGGGCGAGTTGACCAGCAGCCGGGGGTTGTCGGCGCGGAGGGTGCCGGCGCCGACCAGGATGGCGTCCACGGATGCCCGTACCTCGTCGACCCGGTCGAAGTCGGCCGGATTGGACAGCAGCAGCCGATCGGGGCCGGTGTCGTCCAGATAGCCGTCGAGGGAGACGGCGGCGGACAGCAGGACGTACGGACGGGGCATCGGCGTACTCCGGGTGTGGGGCGGCGGCGGGCCGGGCCGCGGGGCGACGGCCCGGGTCAAGTCTGACAACCCGACGCGCGGAGCGGCGCCGCGGTCCTGCGCGATCCCTCGGCGGTCAGGGTTCGATCAGACCCACACGGATGGCGTACCGGGTGAGTTCCAGGCGGTCCTTCAGGCCGAGCTTGGCCAGCAGGTTGGCGCGGTGCCGCTCCACCGTCTTGGGGCTGATCACCAGAAGGTCCGCGATCTGCTGCGAGGTGTTGCCCTCGGCGACGAGCTTGAGGATCTGCTCCTCGCGGTCGGTGATGGCCTTGGCCGGCAGGGTCCGGCCCTCCCGCGCGAGGTCGAGGTAGTTGTGGATGAGGGCGTTGACGGCCCCGGGGTAGAGGAACGGCTCACCGCGCATGGTGGCGTGGCAGGCCTCCACGAGGTCCTGGTCGGCGACGGACTTCAGGACGTAGCCCGAGGCACCGGCGGCGAGCGCCTCGAAGAAGAACTGCTCGTTGTCGTACATCGTCAGGATGAGGATCCGCGTCTCCGGCAGGGTGCGGGAGAGCTCACGGGCCGCTTGGAGACCGGTCAGACGGGGCATGGCGATATCGAGAATGGCCAGGTCGGGGCGGTGTTCACGGGCCAGTCCGAGGGCTTCGGCGCCGTCGGCGGCCTCGGCCACGACGGTCAGATCCGGTTCGCCGTCCAGGATGAGACGGACCCCCCGGCGGACCAGCGCGTGGTCGTCGGCGAGGAGGATGCGGGTGGGGGCCTGCTCGGTCATGTCAGCGTTTCCGGTCGAGGGACATCGGTCACGGGGGCGGAGCGTGCGCGGGCGCGGACGCTCCTCGCAGGGGAACGAGGGCGTGCGCGGGGAAACGGGCGGGGACGGGAACGGCCAGACGCACTTCGGTGCCGCCCCCGGGGCGGGGCTCCACGGTCACCTCGGCGCCGACGAGCAGGGCCCGTTCCCGCATCCCGCGGATGCCGGCGCCCTCCTCCGCCGGGCCGACGCCCCGGCCGTCGTCACGGACCCGCAGTTCGACACCGCCGGACGCGCGGTACAGGGCGACCTCGGCGCGGCGGGCGCGGGAATGGCGGGCGATGTTGGTGAGACCCTCCTGGGCGACCCGGTAGATGACCAGCTCCGTCTCCCGGTCGAGCTCCGGCAGGTCCGGGGCGAGTCTGTGCTGGACGCTCAGACCGGGTCCGCCGAACTCGGTGGCCAGGGCCTTGAGGGCGCTGGCCAGCCCCAGCTCGTCCAGCACCCCCGGGCGCAGACGGCGGGCGATGCGCCGGATCTCCTCCAGGCCGGCGCGGGTCGTCTCCTGCGCCAGGCGCAGTTCCTCACGCAGTTCGGGCGGCGCGTGGTCGGCGGCACGCTTGAGCTGGAGCAGTACGGCGGTCAGGGACTGGCCGACCTCGTCGTGCAGCTCCTGGGCGACGCGACGGCGTTCCCCCTCCTGCGCGGACAGGGCGCGGGCGCTGCTCGTGGCACGCTCGTCCTCCAGCCGGTCGAGCATGGTGTTGAACGTGGTGATCAGCTCGGCGATCTCGCCGCGTCCGCCGACCGCGGGACGGTGCCCCGGGCGGAGCAGGTCGGTCGTGGTCATGGCGCGGGTCAGGCGCTGCAGCGGCGCGAGCCCGAAGCGCAGCAGCAGCGCGTTGGCGACCAGCATGGCGGCCAGGCCCACGGCAAGGACCGCGGCCTCGGTGAGCAGTACCGGGGTGGATACGGTGACCGGTCCCAGCAGAAGGGCCGTGGCGACGATGAGCACGACGGCGTTCAGCATGAAGATCCGCCAGAACAGAGGCACCCCGTACCGCCTCCTCGTCCTGGACGGCTCGCATGGGCTCCCGGTGCGGCGGAAGCCGTGACGGGCCCGCGGCCGGGGGCGCGGCGCGGGCCGTCAGGGTCAAGCCTGCGCCCTGAGCAACCCTCGCGCCATCGGTGACAGCCCCCATTTTCCCGTCGGCCACACGGTCGGGAGGCGGTCCGCGTACGCACCGGATCCCACGGAGAATGGGGGGTGCCACGGATGGCCCGGGCCGCTGGCGGTGAGAGAGGCTGGAGTTTCCGGTACCGGACGGATGAGACGTCGGCACACGGGCAAACTCCTTTATAGCGGCCCGAGTTCGCAGCAGACTGGCGGACCCTCTCCACTCGTCCGGTAGTACCGGAGCGACGGCCGCCGGCATGTCGCCGTGCGGCCATCCCCTGGGAAGGAGGAGCCGTGCCCCAGTCCAATGACGATCACTTGGTCGACCTCGCGGCCCGACTCGAGCACGAGGATCCCCGTTTCGTCCGCTCGCTGTCCACCGGACAGCCGACCCGTCCCCGCGAGTACCGGCGCGCGGGCGCCTGGTGGGCGCTGGTCATCGGGGTGACGATGCTGATCGCGGGTGTGATCGTCCCCGACGGACTGCTGATCGCGGCGGGCCTGGTCCTCTCCGGGATCGCCGTCCAGCTTCTCGACCCCGAGCACCGCCGGACGGGCCACGTGCCCGGCACGACCCGCTGACCGGCCGCGACCTCCCGGGCCGCTCTCCCGCACGCCCCGCACTCCCCGTACCGCGCCCCACGCCAGGCCCCCTCCGGGCGGCCCTGGGCGCGAGCCGCAGCGCCGGGCCGCGTTCGGTCGTGCGTGTCCTTCTCGCGGGCCGCGCCCGGACCGCCGACGGCCGGACACAACACACCCCCGTACGTCCGCCGGTTCAGCCGTGCGTGAACCGCACCCACGCTCCGTACGACGACGGAGCGCGGGCCGGCTCCTCCGGCCGGACCTGCCGGGACTCCGTGCGAGGGCCGCTGAACCACCGGCAGCCGCCGGCCGTTGTGCAGGCGGCGGCCCGCCAGCCTGTGGGGGATGGCGGGCCGTACCCGAGGACGGAGCACGGCGACGGCGGACGCAGTGGTCGGGACGGGAGACGGGTGTCAGGCGGTCCGCCCGGGCGGCGGCCCGGCGCCGTGCGGGCGGTGCGGGCCCTCCTCGGACGGGCGGCCGAGCCTTTCGCGAACCTTCTCGGCGTCCGGATGGCCGATCTTCACGAAGATCTCCAGGGCCCGCCGCCAGTCCGCGCGGGCGTCCTCCGGCCGGCCGGCGTCCAGCAGGGCGTCGCCGAGGTTGCTCAGGGAGTGGCCCTCCCCCCACCGGTTGGCGACGGCCCGGTGGGTTTCCAGCGCGCGGTGGTAGTGCGCGACCGCGTCGTCGTAGTGCCGGAGCCGGTGGTGGACCGTGCCGAGGATGTCGAACGCGAGGCCCTCGACCCAGCGGTTGTCGCTCCGGCGCAGGACGGTCAGCGCCTCCTCCAGGCAGGAGACGGCCTCCTCGAACCGGCCCAGCCGCTGATAGGCGTCGCCCAGATTGGTCAGGGCGATGCCCACGCCCCAGTCGCTGCCGAGAGCCCGGTCGATGGCCAGCCCCCGGCGGATGTACTCCACGGCCCTGTCCGGCCGGCCGATCTGGAGGTAGGCGTCACCCAGGTTGCCCACCGCCTTCGACCTGCCCCTCACGTCCCCGAGCTCCCGGCAGACGGCCAGCGCCCGGTGCTGGACGTCGATGGACTCCTCGATCCTGCCCGCGCTGCGCAGCGCGGCAGCCGTGTCCGAGAGGCCCTGGGCCTCGCCGGCACGGTCGTGGGCGGCGCGGGCGGCCGACAGTCCGGTGCCGGCGGTGTCGAGCCAGTCGTGCAGATGGCTGCGGAGGTAGAAGAATCCCCACAGGACCGCGGGCAGCCGCCAGGCGACGCCCGGCTGTCCGTACGCGACGGCCTGGTGCACCGCGCTGACCAGGTTGCCCCGCTCGGTCTCGCACCACTCCAGGGCCTCCTCTCGCGTCGCCGGAGCCGCAGGCCGGCACAGGGCGGGCGGAGCGGGCAGGGAAACCCGGTCGCGGTGCGGGGTGATGAGCGGGTAGGCGGCGGCCGCGGAGTGCAGATACCAGGCGAGCAGCCGCTCGACGGCCCGCTCCCGCTCCGGCGGCGGATCCTCCGCGTGGACGCGTTCCGCGGCGTAGACCCGCAGCAGGTCGTGCAGGGCGTAGCGGCCGGGCAGACGCTCGATGACCAGGTGGGCCCCGGTGAGTTCGGCGAGCAGGTTGCGGGTCTCCCGCGCTTCCAGACCGGCGAGAGCGGCCACGGCGGGCGCCGGCATGTCCGGCCCCGCGTGCAGGCCGAGGAGGCGGAACAGTCGCGCGGCCGGGACGGACAGTGCCTGGTACGACCAGGAGAAGACGGCCCGTACGTCGGTGGCGATGTCGTCGCCCCCGGTGAAGGCGTCGAGGCTGCCGTGGCTTTCGCGCACCTCCTCGGCGATGGAGGCCAGCGGGAACGCGGGGTGGCCGGCCGCGTGGGCGGCGACGATGGCCAGCGCCAGCGGCAGTCGGGCGCACCGGGTGATGATCTCGCCCGCCGCCTCCGGTTCCGCGGCCAGCCGGCCGGCGCCGAGGCGGCGCGCCAGCAGATCGTGGGCCTCCGCGGCGGTCAGCTGGTCCAGCGTCAGCGGAAACGCCCCCTCGCCGACGACCAGACCGGTGAGCCGGCTGCGGCTGGTGACGATGACCAGGGAACCGGGCGACCCGGGCAGCAGCGGACGTACCTGGCCGGCGTCACGGGCGTTGTCGAGCAGGATCAGCATCCGCCGCCGGGCGAGCAGGCTGCGGTACAGCGCCGCCTGTGCGTCGAGACCGGCGGGAATCCCCTCGGGGGGAACACCGAGGGCGTCGAGGAAGGCGCGGATCGCCTCCTCCGGGGTCACCGTCGTGCCGGTCGGATCGAAGCCCCTGAGATTGATGCAGAGCTGGCCGTCGGGAAAACGGTCGGCGATCTCGTGGGCCCAGTGCACGGCCAGGGTGGTCTTGCCGATGCCGCCCATACCGCCGATCGCCCCGATGACCACCGCCGTGGGGGCCCGCCCGTCGTCCGGCAGGAGGGCCCGTATCCGGTCGAGTTCGGCGCTGCGGCCGACGAAGGTCGGCAGGTCGGCGGGGAGTTGTGCCGGGCGGGTGGTCCGCTGCTCGGCCGGTGCGGGAGGCCGGGCCGGTGGGGGCGGCGGCGCCTGCTGCCGGGGCGGTATGAGGGACGCGTCGGCCGCGAGCACACGGTCGCGCAGTTCCTGCAGCGGAACGCCGGGCTCGATGCCCAGCTGGTCCACGAGGGTCCGGCGGGTGCTGTGGAACACCTCCAGTGCCTCGGCCTGCCGTCCCGACCGGTACAACGCCAGCATGAGCAGTCGGCACAGCTGCTCCTTCAGCGGATGCTTATGGGTCAGGTTCATCAGTTCGGCGACCACCTCGCCATGCCGGCCGAGGTCGAGGTCGTTCTCGATCCGGCTCTCCAGCACGGCCAGCCGCTCCTCGTCCAGCCGGGCGCGCTCCGCCTCGGCCAGCGGACCGGGCAGGCCGACCAGCGCCGCCCCGTGCCAGCCGTCCAGCACGGCGTGCAGCAGACCGGCAGCGGCGTCGAACTCGCCCTCCGCGCGCAACGTCCGGGCGCGGACGGTTTGTTGCCTGAACAGCGCAAGATCCAGGGCATCCGGTGGGACCCGCAGCAGGTATCCGTCGCCGACCGAGGCGACCACCCGAGGGGCACCGGCCGTGTTCCCGCCGGTTTCCAGCACCTTGCGCAGCCGCGACGCATAGGTCCGCAGGACGGACACGGCCGCCGGGGGCGGCTGATCACCCCAGACGTCGTCGATGAGCTCGCCCAGGGTGACGGGCCGTCCGCTCCGCAGCAACAGGGCCACCAGGACAGCCCGTTGCTGCGGAGAGCCGAGATCCAGCTCCTGTTCGCCACGCCATGCCCGGACCGGCCCCAGTACGGAGAAACGCAGCGCATTCTCAGACGCGTTCACTTCTCGGACTTTAGTACCCACGCTCCCCGCACCGCCGATCCGATGGGAGCGTACCCACACGTGTGCGCTCGGGAGGCGAAAGGGACCACACCCTCGCCAGGAGCGCCCCGGAAACGGCACAGCCCCTGACCTCCGGCTTCCGCCGCAGGTCAGGGGCTGATCATGAGGTAGGCCCTGTGGGACTCGAACCCACAACCAATGGATTAAAAGTCTGGAGAGTGCCCATGACGTGCCGTACCGTCTCATGCCGCGTATCCGCGCACCGTACCGTCCTGCGCAGATCAGAGCCGTTTAGCGGACGTCCATCTCTCGCTCTTCACCGCGTCTCGTACCGTCTCGTATCGCGCTCTTACGTGGCCTTCGGGCCAGCACGGGGCCAGCAGGAAGGGCCCCCGACCCGCAGGTCAGAGGCCCTTTCGCTGACTCCCGATTCTACTCCGAGGACTCCCCGTTGTCAGCGCCGTCCCGTACCGTGAGGGCATCAGCATCCGCGTCTGCTGGCTGCGGTGCTCCCGGCCCCTGCTGCGGTACAGCGCCCGCAGCAGGGGCCGTTCCACGCCCGCGCCGAGCCCGCGGCACGGCGGCCGCCGCCTTCTCCGTCAGCTCCTCCTCATACTCCGCGAACAGCGCCATGTAGGTGTCGGCGGTGAGCACGATCGTGGAGTGCCTGAGCTTCTTGCTAGCGTCGTCGATGTCACCGCCGCCGGCCTTCACGAGCGCGGCGGCACCGTGCCGGAGGTCGCGCAGGTTGATCGGAGGCAGCCCGGCCACCTCGACCAGGCGCCTGAACTCCTTGCTGACGACGTCGGGGTGCAGCCAGGCGCCGGTCTCTGTGGTGAACACCTTCCCCGTCTCGGTCCACTTCGTCCCCGCGGCGAGCCGCTCGGCGTCCTGGCGGGCACGGTGCTCACGCAGCACCGCCACGGTCCCCTGGTCGAGCGTCACGGAGGCCATGGACGAGTCCGTCTTGGGGACAGTCTCCACAGGAGTCCAGCCGTCCACCACGATCTCGGTGAGCACGTCGATCCGCGCGGGCCTGCTGTCCAGATACACGTTCGACCAGTCCGCTCCGACGCCCTCACCGCGGCGAAGCCCGTGATGCGCGACCAGATGGTAGAAGGCGTACAGACGGCTGTCCTCGGCGGCGTCCAGGAACATGCCGAGCTGCTGAGGACTCCACACCATCACAGGGCTGGGCTTCTCACCGGTCACACGCCAACGGGCGATCCGCTCATCCGTCCAGAGCAGCCCCTTGGGCCGCGCGCTGGTGCCGAGTTCGACGTGAGCAGCCGCGTTGAAGGTGATGAGCTGCTGGGCGATGGCCGCGTTCAACGCTGTCCGCAGGGTACGGCGGATCGCGTGCCGTGTGGCTGGGCCGTTCGTCCTGCGGTAAGGCTTCATCTCGGCGAGCTTCGCCCGCTCGGTCGCCAGGCGCCCGCGCTCGGTCGCCGGCGGCCTGCCTGGCTTCGTCCACTTCGCCCGCGCCTCCTGCTCGCGGCGGGCCGCGTTCTGCGCGCGGATCACGTCGGACTCGTCGGCGATGGCATCGAACATCTCCTGGACGTGGCCGACGTTCAGCCGGTCCAGGCGGTAGTGCCCGAGACGGGGCTTCAGGTGGACCTTGATGTGCGAGCGGTAGCCCGCGTTCGTTGTACTCCTGGTCCTCTTGCTGGCCATCCACCGGTCGAGCCACTCGGCCATGGTGGTCTGCCCGTCGAGGGGAACGCCCACGCCCAGGCGCCGCTGCACCTCTGCGGCCTGAGGGATGTCAGCGCGGCGCCGGGAGATGTCGGCAAGTAGATCTCCCACACGCTGCTGTTCTGCCGGGTCGTCGCCCGGTAGAGCAAGGATGGCCTGCAGGCGGGAGAGGTCGCCCTGGGCCTTGGTCACCTCGGTATACCCGGTGCGCCTGAAGGTCCGGCGCTTGCCATCGACGCCCGGTGGCAGCTCCTGTCGGAGGGCTACGGACCCGTGGTTCTTCTTCTTCAGCTTCGGGCACTCCGTGCCCAACAGCTTGCCGTCCTCGCCGCGGCACTCGCAGCGTCGATAGATGCTGCCTGCCCGGCGTGCTGACGGCATGGTCGCTCCTTTCTCTCAGGAGGCCAGGAGTCACACGCCCACATTCAGGTGCGCGATTCCCACCCCCACTACATGGTCCGCCACTCGGTTGAGCTCGTCGAGCATCTCCCGTTCCAGACCCGCGTCCGGTCTCACAGCGATTGCCAGCCCGTGATCGTTCACGATGGGGATCATCAGTTTCCCCTCGGGCACGTCATCACTGAAGAAGTACCAAACCCGGCCGCGCGGTGACTCCATGCAAACCGCCCCCATCTCCCGCTCACGCGTTCGAATCATGCGTTAGACCAGCACCCTTTCGGCAAGGATGTCGGCACATGATCGCACCACGCGCATCAGAGGTCTACAGGCCGTTTGCTCCTGTCACCCATAGTGATGCGCAGGGGAATGGATCGCTCATTCGGGGGAAGCAGGCGGGGTTAGCGTGTCGATCAGGCGGAGAAGCTGGTCCCGCTGCTCCTGCGGCAACTGATCCAGCTTGTGCACATAGGCCTTCGCCTCCGACGAGCCGCCGACCAGTGGATCAACCCCGTGAAACTGGCTGCCTGCAGCGTCCTGGAGCGCCTCTACCGGCAGCTCGCAGGCCGCCGCCAGCGCACACAGCTCCTCATACACGGGCGGCGTGACAGGCTCCCCAGTCTCCAGCCGGTAGATCCACCCCCGCGTCACCCGCACCCCCGAAACCGGGTCGACAGCCTTCTCCGCGAAGGCGTTCAGGCCCTTATTCAGCTCGGCGCGACGCTTGCGGATCAAGTCCGCGAACTGCGTGCGGCGTTCAGGGTCCTGTGTCATATCGCTCGCTGGCATGTCGGTGGGGGCCATGGGGCTCATCCTGCCACTCCTGTGGTCAAAGGGATCGGCGGGTGTTCAGGGGTGTTCCCGCACACCGGGGCATACGGGCAGGTCAGTCGATCTGTTCATCAAGCGTGCTGAACGGATTGTTCAGCACCGGGCGCGATCACGCCAGGTCGCTCTGGGTCATTGGCCGATTACCGGCGCGCGCCCCTCATGTTCAGGTCACTGGACAAACCGTTCAGGCCGTGGAATGCTCGGCGCATCGCCATTCAGTGCGATGAACGGAACGTCCCGTGAGGTGAACGTGAGCGATTCCCCGCCCACCATGTACGCGGTCGTCAGCGGCGACCGACTCCGAATGCTCATGGAGCGCACCGGCACTGGTGAGTCCATCACCGTCCGCGAACTGGCCGCAGCCGCCGGCGTCGCCACCGGCACCATCGGCGGCCTCATGTCCGGCATGCAGCAGAGCGTCCCCGAGGACAAGGCCAAGAAGATCGCCGCCCGGCTCGGGGTGGACCTCCTGGTCCTGTTCATACCGATGGAGCGCGCCGGCCGGAGCCTCATCCCCGCACAGCAGGTGGTCGCATGACGACCGCCGCCCCCCTGACCCCCGCGCAGGTCGCGGCGCTGCCCGCGATGCCCACCGCTCTGCAGGCGTTCGCCGCTCTCGGAATCGGCGAGACGCTCGGCTACCAGCTGATCCGGGAGGGCGCTTTCCCGGTCGAAGTGATCCGGATCGGCCGCGCGCTCAAGGTCCGCAAGGCCGACCTCATGGAGTTTCTCGGCCTCTCCCAGTACGTCGCCGCCGAGGTCCAGTCGGCAGCGGCCACCAACAACGACGCCCCCGGGGTCCAGCCGGGGGCGCCTACCGAGCAGCCCGCCCACACCAGCAAGTAGAGAACGGAGCAGCTCATGGAGCAGCTTCCCACGGTGGGCACACCGTCGCCCAGCGCGGCCGTGATGCGCGCCCTGACCGACATCGAGACGTCGAAGCAGAACGCCGATCCGGCCGTCGCCGAGTTCCTCACCCTCGTCGGCGAGCTGATCGTGCAGCACGGCGACCCGGCCGCCGTCCTCGACCGCGTCATCAACGCGCTGGCCCGCGAGGAGATCGAAACCCTCGGCAGCACGTACTGCCTGACGCTGCACACCACCCGCGCCGTCGACCAGCCCACCCAGCTGCACGTCATCTGGACCGCCACCGGCGGGCTCGCCATCGTTCCCCGATCGCTGAGCCCCCGTAGCGCCCTTGAGCAGCTGCGCGCCGCGATCGCCGAACGCGAGGAAGAGGAGCGTCTGGCCGTCGACTTCCAGGCGTCCGTCGCCTCCGGGTACGTCGAGGCCGTCGAGGACTGGGCCGCCCGTATCGCCGACAAGGCGGGCAGTTGACCACCACCGCCGCGCGGGCCCGGGACACCCCGGGCCGCGCGCCCATCCCCCGCCAGGTCGACGGCCTGCTGGTCATCGACGCCGAGAACCGCCGCGCTCACTACGAGTGCTATCGCCCGGGGTGCCCGAAGCCCCGCGAAGAGCCGCTCGAACCGGCCACCACCAGTGCCTTCATCGACGGCATCACGGCCCGTCACGCACGCCAGTACCACGGGAGCCCGCGTTGACCGACACACAGCCCACCGACCTCCGGGCCGCCGCCCGCGAGCTGCACGACGCTGGCCTGTGCGTCCTGCCCATCAAGGCCGACGGCACCAAGAAGCCCGCCGTGTCCTGGCTCGACTACAAGGTCCAGCGCACCACGTCCGAGCAGCACGACGGCTGGTTCGGCGGAGACCGGCCCCGGGGCATCGCCGTGGTCTACGGGAAGGTCTCCGGCAACCTGGAGCTGATCGAGTTCGAGGGCCTCGCCATCCGTGAAGGCCTCCTCACCGAGGTCACCGAGATCATGGACGCGTCCGGGCCCCGGATCGCCGAGGCGTGGAAGGCGATACTCACCGGCTGGGTGACTGAGTCCCCGTCCGGCGGCCGGCACTACCGCGTCCGTGTCGAGGGCGGCGACGTCCCCGGCAACACCAAGCTGGCCAGCAGGCTCGCCCGCGAAGACGAGTACACCGAGGCGGACCGGCAGCGGCTGCGTGAGCGTCCCAACGCGCGCATCGTCCGGGTGCTGATCGAGACCCGGGGCGAAGGCGGGTACGGGCTGGTCGAGCCGTCTGACGGCGCCGTCCACGCCACCGGGCGCCCGTACGTCCGGCTGGAGGGCGGGCCCGGCAGCATCCCCGTCCTGGACGCGGACACCATGACCGCGATCCGCGACATCTGCCGGATGGCCGACCAGCTGCCCCAGCCTGAGGCACCGAAGACAGCGCCGCGCCCGGCGCCTCCGCGGCCCGACGGCAGCCTGCGCCCCGGCGACGACTTCGAAGCACGCGCCGACTGGGCCGACATCCTCAACGGCGTCTTCCGCCCGCTCCACACCCGCGGCAGCGAGACGTACTGGGGATGGGCCGACGGCGTCGGTGGCGTGAAGGCCACGACCGGCCGCGACGACAACGACCGCCTGTTCGTCTTCGCCACCGGCAGCGAGTTCCAGAGCGAGGTGCCGTACAGCAAGTTCGGCGCCTACGCCCTGCTGAGCCACGGCGGCGACCACAAGGCCGCTGCCCGGGAGCTGGCCCGCCAGGGATACGGCAGCCGCCACCTCGCTGCGGTCGGCGCCCCCGCTCCGGCACCGGCCCCAGAGCAACCGGACACCGACGAGGCCCCCGACGAGGACGACCAGGAGGAGCAGGAGCCGCAGGAAGACGAGAGCGGGCGCGAGGGATTCGACTACGCCACCACGTTCGACCTGCCCGCCGCCGTCCGCACGCCGTACGACTACCGGGTGACGGGCCGCGGGGTCGAAGTTCTCAGCACCAGCGGGGACAACTGGATCCGTGTGACGTTCGCGCCGCTGGTCATCACCGCCACCTTCGAGGACCCCGAAGGCGACCAGTACGTCGAACTGTCGTGGATCGACCGCAGCCTGGGGCGGCCCCGCCGGATCTCCCGCATCGTCAGCCGCGAGACCGCGAAGCGCGGGCGGAAGCTGATCGAAACCCTGGGCAGCGCCGGCCTGCCCGCCGTCGAAGGCGACGCGCGTGCGGTCGAGAAGTGGCTCGCCGAGTTCGAGGCCGCCAACTTCGGGCGTATCCCGTCCGAGCAGCTGGCGCGCTGGCTGGGCTGGCAGGACGACGGCACGTTCGTCTCCTCACCCGAGGACGGCATCAAGGTCGACGTCCCGTTCGAGGAGCAGCGCGGCCCGGCCCGAGCCCACGCCAGGAAAGGGACGCTGCCCGACTGGCAGGACGCCGTCGCCCAGCTGGCCGACTATCCGGTCCCGCGCGTCGCTCTGGCGGCCGCGCTCGCCGCTCCGCTGCTCAAGCCGCTCGGACTGAACTCGTTCACCCTGGACATCTCCAGCCGCTCCACGAAGGGCAAGACGACCGCGCTGCAGGTCGCTCTCAGCGTGTGGGCCGACCCGTCCGAGCACGCCTCAGCGATGTCCAACTGGCGCACCACGCTGTACGCGATCGAGAAGCGGCTCAACCTGGTCCGAGGCATCGTCACCGTCTTCGACGAGACGATGGCCGTCACGGACGACACTCTCATCGACGAGGTGCTGTACCAGCTCCCGATGAACCACGGGAAGGCCAGGTCGGGCGGGGCGTTCGGCAACATGCTGCCCTGGGAGACCATCCTCCTGTCCTCGGGCGAGCGGCCGGCGCTCTCCTTCACCACCAGCCAGGGCGCGGCGGCCCGCATCCTCGGCACCACGATCGCCCCGTTCGGCGACGGCGGCGGCGCGGTCGCGGCCGCCGCCCGGGAAGGCGTCCTCGCCAACCACGGGCACGCCGGGCCCGAGTTCATCCAGTGGATCCTCAGCGGCCTCGCCCACCCGAAGGGCCGGGACAAGCTGAAGGAGCATCACCGGGCCCTGGTCGACGAGTTCCGCGGCTCCGGAGACATGACCAACCGGCGCGCGCCCATGGTCGCCGTCCTGGCGCTCGCCGAGACGCTCGCGTGCGGCATCGGCCTACTCCCCTACGAGCCGCTGAGCCACGACGTATGGCGGGGCCTGTTCACCGCCCACAACCCCACCGATAACCGGCCCGACATGGCGCTGGACGTCTTGCGGGAGTACGTGGCCGGCCACGCGCACGAGCTGTTCACCGCCACCCGCGCGGCGATGAACGAGAAGCCCCCGTACTCCGGATGGCTCGGTGTCCTGTCGACAGACAAGGCGGGCGTCTCCGAGGTAGCTCTGTTGCCCGAACGTGTCCGCAAGATCCTCGCGGACGCTGGCTACTCGCTGGACGCCGTGGTCGGTAGCTGGGTCGATGCCGAATACCTGAAGACCCTGAAGAGCCAGCGGCCCGCTCATCTGGTGCCCCGCCGGTTCGACGGCGCCCGCGCCAAGTGCCTCGCCTTCACCCCGGAGGGCATGCCCTTCGGCGACCAGGACGAGGCGGCATGACCGCCGCCGCAAGGGTGGTACGCACCGAGTGCGTACCACCCACCGCCCCTCATTCCCGCAGGTCAGCGGCGGCGAAAGCGTCCTTCCGGGGGCGGTACGCACTCGCCCGGAAATGGCACCCCTCAGGCGTGGGCGCGTGTGCGTGCCTGTGTGCGGGCGTGCGCACACATCGACCCCTGTCTGTTTCTGCGTACCTGCGTACCACTGTCTCTAAAGAGAGACATAACAGCAGGTCAACCCCGCTTTTTGCCCGGTACGCAGCCGGTACGCAGCCGGTACGCAGTGCGTACCAGCCCTCTCCCCTCTCCACCGAATCGAGGTGACCCGTGTCCTTCACACCCCGCCCGTACCAGGTCGACGCCATCGAGGCGCTGCGCCAGGGCTGGTCCACAGGGAAGACCCGCCTGGCGGTCGTCCTGCCGACCGGTGCTGGCAAGACCGTCGTCTTCTCCCACCTGGCCCACCGGATGCTCGACGGCCTCGGAGGCAAGCGCGTCCTGGTGATCGCCCACCGGGAGGAGCTGATCGAGCAGGCCGCTTCCAAACTCTTGGCGGTCGACCCGATGCTGCGTGTCGGCATCGTCAAGGCGCAGCGCGATGACCACGCCGACGCCGACGTGATCGTGGCCAGCGTCCAGACCCTGGCCGTGCCACGCCGCCGGGAGGCTATCCGCGACATCGGCCTGGTGATCGTCGACGAGTGCCACCACGCCGCCGCCCGCACCTACATGGAGGTGCTCGCGCACTTCGGAGCCTGGGAGGGCACGCCCGTGGCTGGCTTCACCGCGACGATGCACCGCGAGGACGGCGGCCTCGCCGAGGTCTGGGAGGACGTCGTGTTCCGCCTCGACATCCTCGACATGATCAGCGACGGCTACCTGTGCGACGTCCGCGGCAAGCGCATCACGGTCGACACGCTCGACCTCAACAAGGTGCGCACCCGGGGCGGCGACCTGGTCGACGGCCAGCTGGGCAAGGCACTGGAGGACTCAGGCGCCCTGGACGCCATCGCCAAGGCGTATCTCGACCACGCGGCCGACCGGGCGGGCGTGGTCTTCACGCCGACCGTGGCGACCGCCCAGGCCGCCGCCGCCGCGCTGGAGGCCGTCGGCATCACGGCGGCCCCGGTGTGGGGCGACATGGGCCGCGAGGACCGGAAGGCGACGCTGGCCCGCTACTCGGCTGGGGACGTGCAGGTGCTCACCAACTGCATGGTGCTCACCGAGGGGTTCGACGCCCCGCACACCAGCTGCGCCGTCATCGCCCGCCCGACGAAGAGCGCCAGCCTGTACGTGCAGATGGCCGGCCGCGCGCTCCGGCCGGCGCCCGGGAAGAGCGACGCGCTGCTGCTGGACGTCATGGGCGCCTCCACCCGCCACAAGTTGGCCAGCATGGTCGACCTGACGGCGCGGGAGGTCGGGGAGGCCGAGGAAGGCAAGAGCCTGCGGGAGGTCGCCGAGGAGCACGTGGCCACTGAGAAGCGCCGCGCGCTGGCCGCCCGGGTCGAGGTCGAGGAGGCCAACCTCTTCGGGGAGTCGGCGATCCGCTGGCTGCGCACGGCTGACGGCACGTGGTTCATCCGCCTGACGGGGGCGATGTTCCTGTTCCTGCAGCGGGACCCTGGGACCCGGCTGTACCGGATGCGCCGCTGGACGGAGGCGCACGGCGTGCACCCGCCGAAGGAGGACGCGGCCCGGCCGCTGCCGGAAGCCCTGGCGTGGCTGGAGAAGCAGGCCAAGGTCCTCGCCCCGCATGCGTTCGTCGCCCGTCAGGCCCGCTGGCGGTCCGGGACGCCGAGCCCGAAGCAGTTGGGCTTGTGCCGGCGCCTCGGCATTCAGGTGCCGCGCGGCTCTTCCGCTGGCGACGTCGCCGACCTCATCGACCAGGACCGCGTTGGCCGCGTCCTCGGTCAGCTGATTCTTCCTGCCGCGTAGTAGTCCGGGCCTGCCCTTAACAGGCCCGGACCTCCACCCATCACATCACGGAGGAGCCGATGCTTACCTTCACCGACATCTTCTGCGGCGCCGGCGGATCGTCCACCGGCCTCGTCGCCGCCGGGCTCGAACTGAAGCTCGCCGCGAACCACTGGCAGCGCGCCATCGAGACCCACGCCGCGAACCACACCGACGCCGACCACCTCTGCGCCGACGTCAACAACTACGACATGCGGCGCCTGCCCAAGACGGACATCCTCTGGGCCTCCCCGATCTGCACCGAGCTGTCCCCGGCCGGCGGACGCCGCCGCCGCACCGCCGCCGGGGCCGGGCAGCTGGGCATCGAGGAGTTCGGGCCCGTCGCCACCGCCGCGTTCGAGCGCACCAGGGCAACCTTCTGGGACGTCATCCGCGCCACCGAGGTCCACCGGTACCGGGCCGTCCTCGTCGAGAACGTCATGGAGGCCGCGGACTGGGAGCTGTTCGACGTCTGGCTCTCGGGGATGCGCACCCTCGGCTACAACATCCAGTTCGTGTCCCTGTCCTCGGCGCACGCCGGAGACGAGGACGGGAACGATCCAGCGCCGCAGTGGCGGGACCGGATCTACATCGTCTGCACCCGCGAGGGCATCCCGCTCCCGGACGTCCAGCCCCGCCCGCGGGCCTGGTGCCCAGTGTGCGAGGAGACCGTCACCGCCTTCCAGTCCTGGAAGAGGGAGGGCCGCAAGCTCGGCAAGTACGGCCAGCAGTACGTCTACCGGTGCCCCAACGGGCCGCGCTGCCGTCACACCATCGTCGAGCCCTATGTCCGACCGGCCGCCTCGATCATCGACTGGTCCAACCTCGGCGTGCGCATCGGCGACCGCGCCGCGAACGGCCTGCGCCCGCTTGCGAAGAACACCGTCACCCGGATCCGCAAGGGCCTTGAACTGCTCGGCGACCGCCGCATGGTCCTGACCGTCAACCACGGCGGACACGACGGCCGGGCCTTCCTCGCCGACTCGGCTCCGCTTCCTGCCCGCACCGCGAAGATCGGTGACGCGGTCCTGGTCCCCTCCGGCGGCACGTGGAACACCACCTGCACCACCACGGCCGAGCCGATGCGTACCCGCATGGCGAACCCGAAGGGCTTCGAGGCCCTGGTGACACCGCCGCAGGCCGACGACTCGTTCATCGTCACCCTGCGCCGCAACAGCAGCGCCCGCCCCGTCACCGAACCGGTCGACACCGTCACTGGGCAGGGACGACACCACTGGCTGGTCATCCCGTACCGCAACGCGGCCACGAAGACGACCGGCGAGCCGCTGCACACCCTGTCGACGATCGACTCGGCGGCCATCGCCTCGCCGGCGCCCGCGCTGGAGGACTGCCACTACCGGATGGTCCAGCCTCGCGAGCAGCTGCTGGCGCAGCGCTTCCCGGAGGACTACATCGTGCTCGGCAACAAGGGCGAGCAGACGATGCAGGCCGGGAACGCCGTGTCCTGCAACGTCGCTCAGTGGCTTGGCCGCCGTGTGGCGGAGGTGCTCTGACATGAGCAAGCGCCCACCCCTTGGGGTCACCGCCGTCTGGAAGGCCGTCATGGGGCCCGCCGGCCATCAGTGCCAGTGCGAAGGCGGCCTGTGCGGCTCGCAGCACTCCGATACCGGCCTTCGCTGCATCAACACCACCGCGCACGGTCGGCTGATCATCGCCCCCGCTGATCTGACCTTGTCGACCGTCGCCGCGGCGGCCGTGCCCGTCGAGGGGCTGCGCGCCTGGTGCCCGAACTGCCACGCCAAGGCTCGGAGCCGACAGCTGGCCAACCTTCGAGAGCTGGAGCGGCAGACCACCGAGGAACCGCTGTCCCTGTTCTGACTCACCCTGGCCGCCCCGCGCGACGGGGCGGCCTCTACCCGAGGAGCACCTGATGACCGGATCAACCCGAGCGCTCTGCTGGGCCTACGCGCTCGCCGCCCTGTTCCTCGCCCACTGCGCCGCCACCAGCGCCCGAGCAGACGGCTGGTGGTACGGCAGCGGCCTCTTCATCACATCGCTGCTGCTGGGCGTCGCTCTCGCCCGCGAGTACGTCGCCGCCGACGAGCGCCGCGCGACCGCCGTGCGCGCCGAGCGGGCCGCCCGACTGGGCCTGTGGCAGAGCCAAGCCAGGGCCGACCTGTACTCCGGCTGCTGCGAACGCTGGTGGACGTCCGCCGGCGCAGAGCACGACGCCACCCACTGCACGAGGAAGGACCAGGCCGCATGACGCCGAAGCGGCACACCGCGAGCACGATCACCGACGACGCCTTGGACGCGCTGTACGAGAACGCGTCCAAGGGCTGGCGCCGCGGCGACCGATGGAAGGAGCGGGCCCTGGCCGCCGAGGCCGCGGTGGAGCGCGCCGAGCGGCTCGCCCGCAGGTGGGCCATCCTCCGCACTCACGGCGGCGCCGCTGTAGAACTCCGCGCCGCCCTCGCACAGCCCGAGGAGAACAGCACCAAGTGACCTGCGAACTCTGCGACCGCGCGTCCAGCGGCTACCTGTGCAACCGGCACCGGGAAGAACTGGGCGCTCGGCTCCGCGCTCTCCCCGACCTGTACGCCGAGGTCGGCGAATACCTCATCCCCCGCGCCACCGGCTGGGGCGAAATCGTCGCCACCAAGACGGCGGCCGGCCCCCGCTCCCCCGTCAACGAGGACGTCATCGACACCGTCAACTGGAACCGGGCCGCCGAGGTCCTGCGTTCCTGGCGCGAGGACGTCCGGCGCGTCCGCTGGCCCCACCGAGGTGCGCCCCCGCCCGGCGGCCTCGCCGAGGACTGCCGGTGGCTCGCCCAAGAGCTGGACTGGATCGTCGCGCAGTACCCGGCCGCCGGGGACCTCGCCCGGGAAGTCGCCGAGCTGAACAGCGCCGTGCGGTCGGTCGTCGGCGACCCGGAGCCGCGGCCGCAGCGGCTCGGGGCGTGCGTCGCGCTGGTGGGGGAGGGGGTGGTGTGCGGTGCGGTGATCTCTCGCATGCCGGGTGAGACGCAGCTGCGGTGCCGGTGGTGCGGGACCGTGTACGGGCCTGCGGACTACCTGATGCTGAGGTACTTCCAGCCTGCTGATGCGTCGTGATGCGAACCCCATACGTTCAACCTCCTGGACAAATTGTTCAGGAGGTTGAATACTGAGGATGCAAAGAAGGACCGAGCAGCAGCTCGGGGGTTGCAGCCCCCGGCGCGCGCACCGCCCGGCCCTTCGACCGAACACCTGATCTGACCAGGAGTCGGCATGACCGATCATTTCGCGTCCCCGAAGGACGCCGCAACCTCCCCCGAGGAGCGAGTCGCCGCGCTGCACGCCCAGTGCCGCGCCGACTACGCCCACGCCTCCGCCAACCGCGCGGCCTCCGCCGGCGCCGCCCGCGACCAGCTCGCCCTGGGCCGCGCGCACGCCGCCGAAGGCGGTGGCCGCCGATGAGCACCTACGACCTGCCCGAGCCCGTCCGCGACATGCTCGCCGCGATCAGCGAGACGCTGTCCCTGCCCGACCCTGGCGGCGACCGCATGGACCTGGCCCGCTACGAGACCTGCGTCTCCGAGCGCATCCGCCTCGTCCAGCTCCTCATCCGCGACGTCCTCGACAGCAAGACCGTGGACGGCCTGGAGTGGGAGACCGCCTACCTGCGTCAGCAGAACGAGGCCCGCCCGCCGCGCTACCGCACCGCCGATGAGTACCTCGCTGACCTTCGCCGCATCGCCGGGTCGGGTGAGGGCCAGTGAACACCCGCACGCTCACCAAGGGCCAGCGCAGCGTCCTCGGTATCGCCACCGCCCTGATGCTCGTCGTCGGCGCGGCCGGCGCCTGGGGCACCTACAGCAACGCCGTCTCCGAGTTCCACCGGCAGGCCACCGCCGCGGGCGTTGTCGCCGCCGGTGAGGGCCTGACCCTCATCCTCGCGATGGTGATGCTCGGACGCACGATGCTCGGGCAGTCCTCCCCGGCCGTCGTCCGGCTCGGCATGTGGCTCGCCCCCGTCTCCGCCAGCTGCATCGGCATCACCATCGCCGGGACCGCCCGGGAGGCCGCCGTGTACGCGGTCACCCCGCTCGCCATGTCCGGCGCCGCCGAAGGCCTGGGCTTCATCGCCCGCAGCATCGTCGTCTACACCACCGGCGTGGACGCCGAGACGCAGCGCCGCAACGCCGACGTCGCCCGGCAGCTCGCCTACCACCGCGCCGTCGCCGACGGCCACCCCGACGGGCGCAAGCAGAAGCACGCCGTCCGCGCCTACTGGAAGCTCGCCCGGAACGTCGGCGTCGGCGACACCGAGCTCGGCGCCGGCCTGGTCGACGTCCAGCGCCACCGCGTCCGCGACGGAGCTGATGCGGCCCTCGCATCCATGTACGGCGCCACGACGCCTGCGGCCCTCGAGGAACCGGCCGCCCGGCCCCGAACGGTGTCCGCCACCGAGGTACTCCGCGACCGGTTCGCCGCGATGGACCCGGCCGACGCCATCCGCCTCGCCGCCGATGCGCGACCTGATGCGGCCCCCGCCGAGCTCGCCACGGTACTCGCCTCCTACGACGTGCACGTCGACCCCGTCGCGGTCGCCATGGTCCTCGGTGAACAGCCCGCCGAGTACGAGGTGCAGCGCGATGATGCGGCCGCGCATCAGCAGGTCAGCACCCCTGCCGCCGTCCTGGAGCCGGTCACGCTGGAGGCCGCGGTCATCGAAGCCGCATCCACCCTCGGACCGGACGCCAAGGCCAAGCAGATCGTTGACGAGGTGGCCCGGCACCGGCGCCTCGTCGTCACCGAGCCCTACGTCCGCACCGCCCTGTCCCGGGCCGCCAAACGCGCCCAGGAGCAGGCTGACGCACCGCTGATGCGCGACCCCGGGAACGGAGGCTACGCATGAGCGACCTCGAGAAGGCTGCCCGCGATGCCGTCGAGGCCGCGGACAACACGCAGATGGTGCAGCAGATCGCTGCGATCCTCGCCGCGCAGCAACTGCTCAACGCGCAGCAGCCGCAGCAGCCGGCCTGCCAGCACCAGCACAAGCCCGGCCGCAGCGCCAGCGAGTGGCTCGGCATCGGAGCCGCGGCGTGCGTCGGAGGCGTCGGTATCGCGTTCGCGTCCATCGCGATCGCCATCGGCGCCGTGTCCGTGGCGATCCTCGCCCTGGTCCTGCGCTCCATCTGGCAGGACGCCCAGAAGCGCCGCTGACCGGCTGCCCGATCCGCCCGAACCCGTGTCGGGCGGTGAGGGGAACCGCGCCAGCGTTTCCGCCCACCGCCGAGAGGACCAGATCGTGAGCGACGAGTACGACGACATGACCACCGAGGACCTGTTCACCAGCGACGAGCTGGCCGCGATGGACCTCGGCGACGAGCTCCGCATGGACGAGGCTGACGCCGCCCGCTATGAGGAGCCGAAGCCGGGCGACGGCCTCATCAGCGGCATCAGCCAGTGCGACCACGACGACTACCACGACCCGCACGAGTGGCACGACAAGCCGCACCTGTGGTGCCCCGGCCACGGCTTCGAGACCGACGAGGACTGACGGCTGCCCGCGGGTCCCGCCCCCACCGGCGGGGCCCAAGGGGAGCCGGGACAGCCCCGGCCCACCGATCCGAGAGGACCACCCATGGCGTTCGGCACCAGCCACCACGCGTTCGTGTCCAGCGAGAACCGCGGATACGGCCGCTACACGCACCCCGTCGTCTGCACGTGCGGCAAGCAGCTCGGCACCTACAACAGCCGGACCACCGCCGACCGAGTGGCCCGCAAGCACGAGAAGACGGGGAAGTGACCATGCCCGCCACGAACCACGACCCGCACACCTGGCGGGAGATCGCCCAGACCGTCGCCATCGGCGCCCGCATCCAGCGCCGCAAGGCCCGCGGCAAGTCCACCCGCGCCCTGGAGAAGCGCGCCGACGCGATCACCGCCAAGGCGCAGGCCCGCGAGGACGCCCGCCGCAAGAAGTAGATCTGCCCCGGGGCGGCCGCCATGCCGGCCAGCGAACCGGCCGCCCCGGGCCCCCATCCCTCAGCAGAGAGAAGGAAGCCCCATCATGACCGAGACCACGCTGCAGCGGGTCAACGGGCACGCCGACCCCCAGGTCAGCCTGCTGAAGTTCGCCCCCGAGCCCGCCGTCGACGAGCAGCCGGCCGAGGTGGAGGCCGTCGACCGCGTCGACAACCCGCTCGCCGACTGGCTGACCGTGCCCGACGCGCCGATCCTCCCCGCCTGGGCCCGCTCCGCCGCCTCCCTGCGCGCGAACACGGCCGCCCTGGGCAGGCTGTGCGCCTGGCACACCCGCTACCACCTGCTCCGCACCCCCAAGTACGCGTTCCGCATGGCGTGGCTGGCCACCAAGGGCCTGTGGCGTGCCCTGCGCGGTCTATGGCCCACCCTCACCGCGCACGACCAGTCCGCCGCCGTGAAGGCCCTGCGCGCCCAGGCGAAGGCCAAGCCCGACGATGTCGACCTGGCCGTCCGGTACGCACTCCTCCACCGGGAACGCACCCTCGCCCGCCGCTGGCGGTGGGGAGCCGCCGCAACCGCCGTCGCCGCCGCCACGGTCGGCTGGGCCCTCGCCCCGCTACCCGCGCAGGCCGGCATGCTCGCCGCCGCCACCATCCCGCTCGCCTACCTGGGCCGGGGCGAGGACGTGCAGCTTCTCGACAACCCGACCCCGCCCCTGCGCGTCGACATGTCCGCGCAGCAGCTCAACGACGCACTGCGCGCCGCCGGCCTGCTCAAGGCCGGGAAGGGCGACGACGAAGGACCGCGCATCACCTGCGTCATGGGGCCCGTCCGCGACGGCAACGGCTGGGCCGTCATCTTCGACCTGCCCAAGGGCGGCGGGAAGACCGCCGCGGACGTCCTCGCCAAGCGCACCGCCATCGCCGCCGAACTCGGCGTCGACGAGATCCAGGTCATCGCCTCCCGCGTCCGCGCCGCAGCCGGCGGCAACGCCGGACGCGTCTCCATGTGGGTCGCCGACGACGACCCCTACCTGGGCACACCGAACCCGTCGCCGCTGGTCAAGACGGACACGTTCTCCGTGTGGGAGCCGATCCCGTTCGGGCAGGACGCCCGCGGCAACCGCATCACCGTGCCCGTCATGTGGCAGTCCCTGTTCTTCGGCGGCCTCCCCCGCCGGGGCAAGACGTTCACGCAGCGGCTCATGACCGCCGCCGGCCTCCTTGACCCTTACGTGCGGCACTACGTCGCCGACGGCAAGGGCGGTGCCGACTGGATGCCCATGAAGGCCGTCGCCCACCGGCTGGTCATGGGCGCCGAGGACGACGCCGTCGAGGCGCTGAAGGCGATGCTGAAGGAGCTGCTGGCGGAGATGGAGCGCCGGTTCGTGCTGCTGCGCGGCCTCCCGGTGTCGGTGTGCCCCGAGGGGAAGCTGACCCCGGGCATCGTCGAGCGGTACAACCTGCCCGTCATCTTCGTGACCATCGACGAGCTGCAGGAGTACTTCACCGCCATGGAGAAGGACGACCGCGAGCAGGTCATCAACGACCTGTGCCGCATCGCCCGCCGCGGGCCGGCCGCAGGGTTCATCTGCAACTTCGCCTCCCAGCGCCCCGACGCCGACAGTGTGCCGACGAAGCTGCGGGAGATCATCACCCTTCGGTACTGCACGCAGGTCGTCGACCAGACGTCCTCTGACATGGTGCTGGGCAAGGGGAAGGCCGCCCAGGGCGCCGACGCCTCCGTGCTCTCCGAGGACCACCGGGGTACGGGCGTCCTGGTCACCGGCCCTGCGTCGTTCGTGACCGTGCGCGCGGACTTCCTGCCGGGCCCGGACTTCTCCGAGCTGTGCCAGCGCGGGCGTGCACTGCGGGTGAAGCACGGTCAGTTGACCGGCGACGCGACCGGGGACGTGACCGCGGCCGCCGACCAGGCGGGCGTCACCATCGCGCCCGTGCTGTCCGACTGCCTCGACGTCATGCGGCACACCGACCGGATGCACACTGTCGACCTGCTGGACCGGCTCGTCAACGTCGACGAAGACCGGTACGGCGACTGGGACGCCGAGCAGCTGGCCGCCGAACTCGAGGCCGCGGGCGTCGACCGCACCACCAAGCAGGTCAAGGTCGCCGGAGTGAACCGCGCCGGCTACCGGCGCGCGGACCTCGAGGCCGCCGTGCCCGCCGAACTCCTGCTCTCCGCACGGCGGGTAGACCCCGCCCCCTCTACCGAGCCCGCTACGGACACCCCTCCCAAGGACACCGCCGAAGGCGCCTGATGTAGAGGGGGCCCACTACCCCGGTAGTGACCTTGGTAGCGGGCCCCCACCTGCGAAGTAGTGCCCGTAGAGGGGGGAAGGGATCACCCCCGGCAAGGACACGGAGGCGGCATCATGGAGGCATGGAGCCACAGATCATTCGGCCCGGCCACCTCACCGCACACCAGACCGCGCGCCTTCTCGGTGTGAAGCTGACCGGCCTCCGCAGCATCGTCCACCGGGGCCAGCTCACCCGCTCCGGCGGCACCGAGCGACAGCCCTGGTACGCCGCAAAGGACGTCGCCGCTCTCGCTGCCAAGCGCGCCGCTCGCGCCGCCGCTTGACCGCAGGTCAGGCCGAGTGCAACGATCTCGGTGAACAGCTGTGCCTCGAAGCGGGCAGCTGCGGACGCACGACGACGCCCCGACCGCTAGGTTCCCGGTCGGGGCGTCGTCGTGTCCAGACGTCCGCGCAGGGCCACCCTGGATCGCTCACACGACCCGGGGCTGCTGTGCTGGCAGGCCCTGCGCGGACCCCCCACGTCACAGGACAGGCACAGCGTCCCCACGCCACCCCCACAGCACCGATGATGGCCACGCCAGCACCAGCCATCCCAGGGGGAACCATGCGCACCCGCACCGCCGTCGCAGTCCTCGCCGTCCTCGCCCTCACGCTCACCGCATGCGGCAGCGAGGACAGCAGCGACCAGGACGACGTGAAGGCCACCGCCGCTAGCTCACAGACCGCCGGCGGCTACGACAGCGCGAAGGACATCGCCGACGCGCTCAAGGCGGCCGGCCTGACCGTCACACCGCCGGAGGAAGAGACCGGCGACTCATACATCGCCCAGGTCGGCGGCACGCCGTACAACTTCACCGTCACCGACCAGGGCAAGGCAGCTGGCGACGCCGCCATCAACCTCTTCCCCAACCCGCAGGCACTCGCCGGGTGGATCCCGCTGTCCAAGCAGTTCGGCGGCGTAGCGGTCACCGGCGACACGTGGGCGGTCAGCCTGCCCACCCGCAACGAGGCCGCCCTCGCCGACAGCAAGCGCCTCGCGCCGAAGGTCGCCGAAGCCCTGGACGGCACCGTGCAGCAGTAGCCGCACCGGACACCCGAGGCCCTGCCCACCGGCGGGGCCTCCGTCACGCCCGGGAGGCGCCATGGCCACCGACCGGTCAGAGCTGACGTCCTACGAGTACCGCCAGATCCGCGCCCGCATCCTGCGCGAGTCAGACGTCTGCATCGTCTGCGGCCACGGCCACGCCACCGACGTCGACCACATCATCCCCAGGTCCAAGGGCGGCGCACGGATGGACCCCGACAACCTCGCCCCCATCCACGGCAACCACGGCTGCCCCGTCTGCCTCCGCAAGTGCAACAACGAGAAGGGCGACAAGCCCCTCGCCGCCGTCCGCCAGCTGCACACCAGCGTCGACTGGTTCGCCGGACCGTAGAGAGGCTGACCCGTGGTACGCCTCGGACCACTCACTCCCGTGGAGGAGGGGAGCATGCCTGACCACCCCGAAGCAGTCCAGTTCGCACGCCGGTTCGTCGTCCGCCGCAAGGGCCAGCCCGACATCCACGGCGTGGAGTTCCCCTCTGGGCGCTGCCTGTACGACCTGCCTGACGTCGGCCTCGCGGCCGCCATGGCCATCAACTACGTCACCGACGAGCCACACACCGTCCACTGGGATGAGACCGACAGGTGATGACCGCGCTGCTGCGCCGCATCGCCCGCCGGTGCGAGACCCACGACCGCCCGTCCTACCCGCGCATCCGGAACCTGGAGACCAGCCTCGGTCTGCCGCCCAGCCCCCCGCCCGCCAGCCTGGTCGACGCCCTCATGGATCCCACGATCATCGACTGCGGCCATGCCTGGTGCAGACATCGAGACACCGCGTAAACGCGCAGGTCAGAGCGCCGACATGATCGTCTCGGCTCGGGAGCGTCCGGCGTTTTTTGAAATCGGACATATCGCAACCCCGCGCCCCCCTGCCATTTTTCTCTCCCCGGGCCGATACCAACGGATGATCATGGAAGGGGGCGCCATGGGCTCGGTCGAGGACGCCGTGCGCAGCGACATCGAGCAGCTCGGTGACCTGGTCGGCGTCGAGCCGTCGCTCACCGAGCTCGCCTTCGCGCTGGCCGGCCGGATCGACGCCGCGCGGACCGCCGAGTGCGACACGTGCGGCGAGCCGGTGGCGCAGGACGACCGCCTCCTCCCTCAACTGGCCCGCGAGCTCCGGCAGACGCTCGCCCAGATCCTGGAGGGACGGGCGCCGGACGATGACGACGACCTCGGAGACCTGGGCTCCCCCGACTGAGTTCGGCGAGGACCTGCGGGAGCGGTACGGGCTGGAGTGCCCACCGCGCTGGGGAACGCCGCGTCATCCGGACCGGCCGTCGCTGGGGCCGAAGCTGTGGAAGGTCATGACCAAGCTCGGGGCGCCGCCGATGCCCTGGCAGAAGTACGTCAGCGACGTGGCCCTGGAGATCGACCCGGCCACGGGGCTGTTCGCGCACCGCGAGGTGGGGCTGTCCGTCTCCCGGCAGCAGGGCAAGACGGAGCTGACGCTGGGGGCGCAGGTCCACCGGGCGATGGCGTGGCCGCGGCAGAACATCGTGTACGCGGCGCAGACCCGCGGCATGGCCCGGCAGCGCTGGGAGGACGAGTTCTGGGAGAAGATCTCCACCTCCCCTCTCGCCAAGTACGCCCGGATCCGGAAGAGCAACGGCAACGAGGCGATCCTGTTTCCCGGCAAGCGCAGCCGGATGGGCATCACGGCGAACACGGAGAAGGCGGGCCATGGGCCGCCGCTCGATCTGGGGTTCATCGACGAGGCGTTCGCGCACGAGGACGACCGGCTGGAGCAGGCGTTCTCTCCCGCGATGCTGACGCGGGCGATGGCTCAGCTGTGGTGGGCGTCGGCTGGCGGCACGACCAAGTCGGTGTGGCTGAACAAGAAGCGGGAGAACGGGCGCGCGCTGATCGAGGCCCTGTTCGCCGCGCTCGCTGAGGACGCGCTGGCGACGCGGCCGCGCACCTGCTACTTCGAGTGGTACGCGCCGGAGGACATGGACCGCGCGGACCCGGCGACGTGGCGGGCGACGCTGCCCGCCCTCGGCTACACGGTGACAGAGGAGATCATCGCGGCCGAGCTGGAGAAGATGGACCCGGCCGAGTTCGACCGGGCCTACCTGAACCGGACCAGGAAGCCCACGCCCCCGACGGATCCGAACGTGCCGAAGGAGAAGTGGCCCGGCCTGGTCGACACGGACAGCCGGCCGGTGGCGGACAGCGTGGCCCTGGCCATCGACGTGTCGAAGGACCGGGCGCACGCCTCCATCGCCGCGGCCTCGCTGCGGGCGGACGGCCTGGTGCACCTGGAAGTCGTGGCTCGGCGGCCGGGTACGGACTGGGTGGTGCCTGCTGTGGCGAAGCTGCACAAGCTGTGGCGGCCGGTGGCCGTCGCGGTGGCGTCGTCGGGTGCGCCGGCCGGTTCGCTCATCGACGACCTGGCGTCCGCGGGCATCGAGTCGCCGAAGGACAAGGCGAACCCGCAGCGCGGCGACCTGGCTGTGATGCGGGCGGGCGACATCACGGAGGCGTGCGGGCAGCTGGCCGACGCGATGAATCAGGGCACGGTCCGGCACCTGGACCAGGTGCCGCTCACCGCGGCGGTGAACGGGGCCAGAACGCGCCGCAACGGGGACGCGTGGCAGCTGGACCGCACGGCGTCGCTGGTCGACATCAGCCCGCTGTGCGCGGCCGTCTTCGCCCGCTGGGCTCTGCTCATCCGGGGGCCGCAGGTGATCGAGGACTACGACCCGCTGGATTCGGTGCTGTGAGGAGGAAGCTGTGGTGAGTCCGACTCGCGGCCCTGATGGGGTGTGGTATCCGGGCGGTCCGCCTCCGTCTGTGGGCGGATGGCGGCGTGCAGGGCGCGCCCTCCTGGCGAGCTTCCGGCGGCTGGGCGCGGTGTCGAAGCGGGCCATCACGTCGCTGCCGTGGATCTCCGGCGGCCCCCGTCCGGGCGCGGTGTCGCAGCAGCAGGCGATCCGGCTGATCCCGCTGTTCGCGTGCGTGCGGATCCTCGCCGACTCGATCGCGTCGCTGCCGGTGCAGACCTATCGGAAGAACGGCGCGTCGCGGGAGCTGCTGACGTTCGTGCCGTCGCTGCTGTTCCAGCCGGCCGCGCGGGACAACCTGTTCGAGTGGCTGCACAAGGCGGTCGTGTCGCTGGCGCTGCGGGGAAACGCCTACGGGCTGATCACGCAGCGGGATGACTTCGGGTTCCCCACGATGATCGAGTGGCTGAACCCGGACGAGGTGTGGGTGGATGAGCTGCGGCCGACGCTGCCGGTCTTCTACTGGCAGGGCCAGGAGGTGCCGCGCGAGCAGATCGTCCACATCCCGTGGGTGGTGTTGCCCGGCTGCGTGGTCGGTCTGTCGCCGGTCCAGGCGTTCGCCCGCACGATCGGCGTGGGCCTGTCGGCCACGGAGTACGGGCTGTCCTGGTTCGACAACGGGGGCACCCCGCCGGCCACGATGAAGAACAGTTCGAAGGCCATCAACCCGGATGAGGCTGAGGAGATCAGCGACCGGCTGGCCGCGCGGGTGCGGGCCCGCAAGCCTCTGGTGTACGGATCGGACTGGGACTTCACCGCGCTGAAGGTGAACCCGGAGGAGTCGCAGTTCATCGAGACGATGCGGCTGAATGCCTCGCAGATCGCGGCGATCTACGGGGTTCCGCCGGAGATGGTCGGCGGTGACTCGGGCGGGTCGATGACGTATGCGAACGTCGAGCAGAACGCGATCAACTTCGTCGGGTTCACGCTGCGGCCGTGGCTGTCCCGGCTGGAGGCGAAGCTGTCGGCGCTCATGCCGGGCCGCGAGTTCGTGCGGTTCAACGCGGACGCGATGATCCGCGTCGACCTGATGACCCGCTATCAGGCGCACTCGATGGCGCTGAACGACGGCTGGCGCAACCGCGACGAGGTCCGCGCCCTCGAGGACCTGGCCCCGCTGCCGGACGGCCAGGGGCAGACCTACCTGCCCGTGTCGCTGCTCAGCAGACCCACCAACGATCCGGCTCCCGGGCCGGGCGATCCCAACCCCAATCAGTGAGGAGGCCGACCGTGGCCGACCTGGAGAGGCGCTACACGCCGGTGCCCGTCGAGCTGCGGGCGCCCAAGGAGCAGCAGCGCAAGACCATCAGCGGCTATGCGGCCGTGTTCAACCGCGAGTCGTCCAACCTCGGCGGCTTCGTCGAGGTGGTGGACCCGCGCGCGTTCAACAAGTCCAGGGGGGACGGCTGGCCGGACGTCATGGCCCGCTACAACCACGACGACAACATGCTGCTCGGCACGGTGGCGGGCGGCACGCTGCGCCTGTCGATCGACGACCAGGGCCTGATGTACGACGTCGACCCGCCGCAGGCTCGCGCGGACATTCTGGAACTCGTGGCCCGCGGTGACGTCCGCAAGTCCAGCTTCGCGTTCCGCACGATCGAGGACGACTGGGGGATGACCGACCAGGGGTTCCCGAAGCGGACGCTGCTGCGCGCGCAGCTGGTCGACGTCGCCCCGGTCAACATCCCCGCCTACCCCGACTCGTCGGCCGGCCTGCGGTCGCTGGCCGCGCATGTCGGGGCCGATCTGGAAGAGGTGCGGTCCCTGGCCCGGCAGGACGAGCTGCGGAAGCTGTTCCGCCGCACGGACGGGCCCGGTCCGGCGAAGCCGCAGACGTTGGGTGCGGCCGCGCGCATGGCGCTGCTGGCGCGGCGTGAGTCCCCGCACCTCTGATTCCCCTTGGGGCAGGCCGACAGCCACCCCACCGAGTAACCCAACGGCCCGCCTGGTGCGGGCCTTTCGCATGTCGAGGCAGGCCGACAGCCACCTCGGACCCCACCCCTGGATTCACAGTGAGGAGATCGGACCATGTCCGAGGTAGTGAAGTCCCTGCAGGAGCGTCGGCTGCGTGTCTGGGAGCAGGCCAAGGCGCTCGCTGACACGGCGGCCGACGAGAACCGCACCTTCTCCGGCGAGGAGGAGTCCACCTGGACGTCGCTGAACGCGGAGCTGGACGCGCTGGACAAGCGCATCAAGGCCGTCATCGACGGAGAGCAGCGCGCGAAGGACGCCGAGGACGCCATGTCCAAGCTGCGTGGCGAGCCCCGCGGCAAGGGCGGCCCGGACGCCCCGGCGAACAGCGAGGAGCTGCGGAAGTTCCTGCGCGGCGAGGGCGGCCGCACGTTCGACGTCGTCCCGGCCGGGCCGGTGTCCTTCCGTGACCTGTCCAAGCTCTCGTCCGGTGCCGGCGGCGCGACCGTGCCGACGGACTTCTACGGGCAGCTGGTGGCGCACCTGATCGAGACCAGCGCCGTCATGCAGGCCGGCGCCACGGTCCTGAACACCTCCAGCGGCGAGACGCTGCAGGTGCCGAAGACGACCGCGCACAGCTCGGCTGCGATCGTCACCGAGGCGGGCCCGATCGGCGAGTCCGACCCGACGTTCGGCCAGGTGTCCCTCGGGGCGTACAAGTACGGCACGGTCATCCAGGTGTCGCGCGAGCTCCTCACGGACGCTGGCGTCGACCTGGAGGGCTACCTGTCCATGCAGGCCGGCCGCGCGCTCGGCAACGCCTTCGGCGCGCACGCCATCACCGGCGACGGATCGGGCAAGCCGCGCGGCATCGTCACCGACGCGTCGGCCGGCGTGACTGGTCCGGCTGCGGTGGCTGGCGGCTTCGGTTCCCAGTCGACGGTCGGCCAGGGCGCGGACCTGCTGATCGACCTGTTCCACTCGGTGATCTCCCCGTACCGTATGTCCAGCTCCTGCCGCTGGATCATGAACGACGGCACGGCTGGCGTGATCCGGAAGATCAAGACCACGGAGGGTCAGTACATCTGGCAGCCGTCGGTCGTCGCCGGTACCCCGGACACCATCCTGGGCAAGCCGGTGCTCACGGACCCGAACGTCGCGGACATCGGCGTGGCTGCCGAGTCCGTGATCTTCGGTGACATCTCGCAGTACTTCATCCGCATGGCCGGTGGGATCCGCTTCGAGCGGTCCGACGAGTTCGCGTTCAACGCCGACCTCGTCACCTTCCGCGCGCTGATGCGCGCGGACGCTGCGCTCGTCGACCTGACCGGCGCGGTGAAGACGTTCACCGGCGGCGCGGCCGCCTGATCCGGAACCGGGGGCGGGCGCACACCGGTGCCCGCCTCTGCCCCGACGGGAGTTGATCGTGAAGATTCGCATGCTGGTCGACATGTCCGGGACCCGTAACGGCCGGCGGTGGCCCGCCCGCGGTGAGGCCGTAGACCTTCCGGACGCCGAGGCCGCGCACCTGATCGCCTCCGGCATCGCCAAGGAGGACGACGCCACGCCACCGGTGGAGACGGCGACCCTGCCGCCTGCCGAGGTGACCGCCCCGCCTGCGGCCGCGCCCCCGGCACGGCGACGTGGCCGCACCGGCAAGGGCGAAAACGCCAAGGAGTAGCTGTGGCCAACGAGTACGCCGAGCTGGCCGTCCTCAAGTCGATGCTGGCCATCGAGGCGGACGACACGAGCCGGGATGCCCTGCTGTCCAAGGCGCTCACTGCCGCGTCCCGCAGCATCGACCGCGCCTGTGGCCGCCGCTTCTACCTTGATGCGGCGGCCAGCGCCCGGACCTACAACCCGGCGGGCAAGGTGGTGTTCGACGTCTTCGGGGCCCGGCTCCTCATCGACGACGCTGGCGCCGCGCCCACGCTGGTGGAAACCGGGTCGGGCAGCTCCTTCGCCCCGTTTACCGACTACGAGACCGGCCCGGACAACGCCATCGTGCGCGGCCGGGCCGTCACCTCCCTGCTCAGCCCGTCATCGAGCTGGGGGCACGGCACGGCACGGGTCAGGGTCACCGCCCGGTGGGGCTGGCCCGAAGTGCCCGAGGAGATCGAGCAGGCCACGCTCATCCAGGCATCCCGCCTGTACAAGCGCAAGGACTCCCCCGAGGGCGTCACCGGCTCCGCTGAGTGGGGTGTCGTGCGTCTGTCTCGCCGGGACCCGGACGTGTGGGCGCTGATCGAACACTTCGTCCTTCCTGGCTTCGGATAGGGGGCGCCGTGCAGATCTCAGATGTCCGCGACGCGATCGCGACCGCCGCCCGTGCGGTGGTCCTGCCCGCCGGTATCGGGAAGCTGGTATGCACCGGCTACGTCCCAGACGCCGTCGTTGCCCCGTGCTTCTTCGTCGGTGAGGTCGAGGTCAACTTCGACAAGGCGATGGGCCGTCGCCTGGATGAGCTGGTCTTCACCTGCCGTGTGCTGGCCGGCCGCGCCGACGACCGGTCCTCGCAGCGCATCGTCGACGCGCTCCTGTCCGGCGCCGGTCCGGCCTCTCTGAAGAAGGCGATCGAGGCGGCCCGCGGTGCCCCCGGCGAGAAGGCCCTGGGCGGCTTGGCCGATGACCTGCATCTGCAACGCGTTCAGGGCTACAGGTGGTTCGAGCACGCCGGGTCCACCTACATCGGCGCCGAACTGGTCATCAAGGTCATCGGAGACGGGAGCACCTGATGAAGATCCGCATCCTGGCCGCCGGGGCGCCGGGCGCGGTCCTGCACGGCCGGCCGTGGCCCAATGTGGGGGACGTCGTCGACGACTACCCGACCACGGTGGCCGCCCACTTGGTCGCCTCCGAGGTGGCCGAAGAGGTCACCGACCCGCCGCCGCTTGTCCGGCGCAAGAGCAGGAAGGAGAGCGACCGTGGCTAAGTCCGTCCTGCTGAACGTGAGGTGCTTCGCCGTCGGCCTGGACCTCACCAGCCGCTCCAACAAGGTGGAGCTGTCCACCGAGGTGGAGGCCAAGCCGTCCACGAACTACGGCTCCGAAGGCTGGGGAGAAGTCGTCGGTGGGCTCGCGTCGTCACAGATCGCGGGCGAGGGGCAGTGGGAGGCCGGCGACGACACGAAGGTCGACGATGCGTCGTGGGCTCAGTTCGGCGGGGTCGGCCCGTGGACCGTGTGCCCCACCGGCACCGCGTTCATCGGGGATCTGGCCTACCTGACGAAGGCCCTGCGCGCCGACTACAAGCTGGGGGAGACGGTCGGCGAGGTCGCACCGTGGACGTCGACGGCGAAGGGCAGCTGGCCGCTGGTGCGCGGCGTGGTCATGCACCAGCCGGGCACGGCCCGGACCGCGACCGGCACCGGCACCGCGCTGGAGATGGGCGCGCTCCTGGCGGGGCAACGCATGTACGCGTCCCTGCACGTGCTGTCCGCCGCCGGCACCACCCCGTCCATCACGGTCACCGTGGAATCGTCCGCCACGGAAGACTTCGCCAGCCCCACCACGCGGCTGACGTTCGACGCGGCGACCGAGCCTGGTGGGCAGGCGCTGCGCACCGACGGCACCGCCATTACGGACACCTGGTGGCGCCTCGCCTGGACGGTCTCCGGGACCACGCCCTCGTTCCTCCTGGCCGCTGCCCTCGGCATCGGCTGACTCACCCCTCATCCCCTGGCCCGAACCCCGCGAGGGCCGGGCGTCTCGTCATGTCTGAAAGGGAGGCCGGCCGTGCCCACGATGGTTCTGCTCGCCGAGTTCCTGTCCATCAACTCCAACGACCTCTCCGAGTACACCAAGAAGGCGGAGGTGGCCGTGGAGGTGGAGGAGAAGGACGTCACCAACTACAAGAGCCTGGGCTGGAAGGAGGTCATCGGCGGCCTGAAGTCCGGCACGCTGGCGTGCGAGTTCCTCCAGGACTACGCGGCCACCAAGCTGGACGCGATCATGTGGCCGCTGCTGGGCACCGTGGTGCCGTTCGAGGTGCGGGCGGACCAGGCCGCGGTCGGCACGTCCAACCCGTCCTACAGCGGGAACGTGCTGATCTCCGGCTGGTCCCCGGTCACCGGTTCGGTCGGTGATGAGGCCACCGTGTCGCAGGACTTCACCACCTCCGGGGCCGTTGCCCGGGCCACCTCGTAAGGCCGGTCCGGTGGCGGACACGTCCGGGCTGGGGCTGGAGCTCGACGCGGGCAACCTGCGGGCGATCTCCCGCGCACTGCGCGCCGAGGAGGACGGCAAGGCGCTCCGCAAGGAGCTCACGAAGAACATGCGCGACGCTCTCCGGCCGGGGGCCGCGCAGGCGAAGAGCGCCATCATGTCGATGGCGTCGACGACCCCGCACGCCGGCCCGGCCCTGAAGACCGCGATCGCGCGGAAGATCCGGCCAGAGGTCCGCATCACGGGCCGGTTCCCCGGGGCCAAGATCAAGGCGTTCAAGACGAAGAACGTGCGTGGCTTCCCCAACGCACCGAAGCGCACGAACCGCGCGTCCGGCTGGCGGCACCCGGTGTACGGCAACCGCGAGGTGTGGGTGCAGCAGACCGGCAAGGTCAAGTGGTTCGACCGCGCCTTCGAGGGCCAGGACGCCCACTACAAGCGGCAGGTCCAGTTCGCCCTGGCGGACATGGTCAACCGCATCGCATCCCGATCCAACTGAAGGGGGTCCCCTCGTGAAGGTCACCTACACGCCCGAAGACGGCGACGAGCAGGTCTTCGACTACAACCCGAACAAGCTGATGTCGGTGGAGCGGGAGGCCCTGGAGAAGCGCACTGGGATGTCGTTCAGCCAGTTCGCCAAGGGCGTCCTCAGCGGGCACGCGCTGTGCCGCCGGGCGCTGCTGCACGTCCTGCTGAAGCGGCAGCACCCCGGCATCGCGTTCGACGACGTCGACTTCTGCTGGGACGAGCTCACGGTCGAGATGACCAAGGGCGAGATCACGCTCGCTGTGGAGCAGCTGCGGGAGAAGAACGGCAGCGACGAACTGATCGAGGCCATGCTCAGGGGCTACGACGACGCTCCGGAGGACGAGGGAAAAGCCCGGCTGCCGTTCGCCGCCTGAGCCACCTCGGCAACGCCGCGCACCTGCTGCACATCGGTCCCCGTGACTGGGACCTGATGACCGTCGAAGAGGCAGACCACTACCTGGACTGGCTCGACAGCTACCTCGCGCAGATGGAGAAGGCCGCCCAGCAGTCCAAGCGGCGGTGACGCTCACACAGAAGGGGGCCTGTTGTGTCGGACACCAGCCTGGTCTTTTCCCTGTCGGCCCGGGACCGCACCGGCCCGGGCATGCGCTCCGCGCGGGAGACGGTGGAGACCGAGACGGAGGGCATGGCGGACGCCGCCGCGGCGAACGGCTCGAAGATGGGCACCGCCCTGGCGGCGGCCGGCGCGGCGGCCGGTGCGCTGGCCGGTGCCGCCATCATGTCGACCCTCGCCCAGGCGATGGACATGTCCGAGGCGACCACCCGCCTCGAGGCGCAGCTGGCGAACACCACTGCCGACGTCGGCGCGGCGACGGACGCGATGACGAACGTGTTCGTGCAGGGCTGGGGTGAGTCGGCCACCGAGGTCGGTGACGCCATCAAGTCGGTGACGCTGAACATGGACGAGTTCACCGGCGAGCAGGACCGCCTGGAGGACATGACGGAGAAGACCCTGGCCCTGTCCAAGGCCTTCGACCAGGACCTCAACAAGGCCACGGCGGCGGCCGGGCAGATGGTGAAGACCGGCATGGCCGGCTCCTTCGAGGAGGCGATGGACCTCATCGCCGCAGGCCTGAGCAGCGTCGCCAACAAGTCGGATGACCTGCTCGACACGATCAACGAGTACTCGACCCAGTTCCGCCGGCTGGGCCTGGACGGCGCCACCTCCATGGGCCTGATCAGCCAGGGACTCCAGGCCGGCGCCCGGGACGCCGACAGCGTCGCGGACGCCATCGGCATCTTCGGCGAGATGGCCCTCGCGGGCGGCGACAAGGTCAACGAGGCGTTCTCGTCGATCGGCCTGAACGGCGAGGACATCGGCCGGAAGATGCGCGCGGGTGGCGACCAGGCCACCCAGGCGCTTCAGGACACGATGGATGCCCTGCGCGGCACCGACGACGAAACGGTCCGGCTGGCCGCCAGCCAGGTGCTCTTCGGGGACCTCGCCAACACCCAGGCGGACGCCCTGTACGCGCTCGATCCCGCGTCGGCTGCGGCCGCGGGCGGCTTCGACGAGGTGGCCGGCGCCGCCGACAAGGTCGTCGACAAGCTCGAGGACTCCCCCGCGATGAAGATGGAGGCCTTCAAGCGGGGCGTCCAACAGAACGTCATCGACTTCCTGGGCGGCCACGTCATCCCCGCGGTGATGGACTTCAAGGACCAGTTCGGCCGGGCCGTCAACGACGCCTGGACGGAGGCCGGGAAGGGCGGCGTGGACGGCGTGGACCGCGTCCTGGACTTCGTGACCCTGCTCGGTCAGCGCGTCGGCGAGAAGATCGTCACCGAGCTGGCGCCGCGGGCGATCGAGGGGCTGGTCACGTTCGGCACGAAGATCGCCGACTACGCCATGGCCAACCCGATGCAGCTGTTCAAGGTCGTCGCGATCGCCGGTGCGATCATCCTCGCCATCACCCAGCTGCCGCTGCTCCTGGCGGCCGCCCTCGGCTCCGTCGCGGGGCTCATCATCGGCGGGTTCGTCGGGCAGCTCCTGGTGGCGCTGGACGAGAAGCTGCCCGAGTGGTGGCAGTCCTTCACCGGGTGGATCGCGTCCTTCGCGGGCGACGTCTGGTCCGCTTTCGGGGTCCTCGGACAGGCCTCCGCAGACTGGTTCTCCGGCCTATGGTCCCGCTACATCGCCGGTCCGGTCAGCAGTCAGTGGAACAGCTTCATCGAGACCGTCCAAGGGCTGCCCGGCCGAGCCTGGAACGCCCTGTCAGGACTCGGGAGCTCCCTGCACACCCAGGCCTGGAACGGCTTCCAGTCGATGAAGAACGCCGCCGTCAACCGGGCCACCAGCCTGGTGACGTGGATGACCGGCCTGCCGGGACGTCTGGTCAACGCCGCGGTCGGACAGGCGTACCGCCTCTACAACGCGGGGCAGGACTTCGTTTACGGCATCTGGGACGGCATCTCGTCGGCCGGCGGCTGGCTGTGGTCCCAGGTGTCGTCCTTCGCCAGCCGGAACATCGTCGACCCGGTGAAGGACTTCCTGCACATCGGGTCCCCGTCCAAGCTCGCCGCCGACGAGATCGGCCACTGGATCCCGGCCGGTATCGCCATGGGCGTGGACGACAACGCGGGCGTCGTCGCCGACTCGATGCGAGCCGTGGTCGACCCGGCCGCCTACCGGCCCGCCGTCTCGCAGGGTCCCCGGATGCCGTTCGCGTCCGCCCTGGGCGCCTCGCAAGCCGCAGGCCCGCACCTCGTCATCGAGTGGCGGGGCACCGCCCCTCGTGCCTTCCGCGAGTGGTTCCAGGAGACCGTCCGCATCAGCGCGGGCGGCGACGTCATCAAGTTCGCAGAAGGGTGAGGTGACCAATGCCGAGCCTGCCCCCGCCCCTGTGGGCTGAGCTGTCCTACAGCGGCGCCTGGACCGACATCACCGAGGACGTGCGGGCGACCACGTCGCAAGTGAGCGTGACCCGCGGCCTGTCCTCGGAGTCGTCGTCCGCTGCAGAGCCCACCTCGTGCACGTGTGACCTGGACTCCCGGGACGACCGGTACGCCCCCCGCAACCCCATGAGCCCGCTGTACGGGCTGATCGGCCGCAACACCCCGTTCAGGGTGGGGTACGAGGTGGGCTCCCCGTGGGCCGCCCTGCCCGGCAGCGCAGGCAACGCGCTGACCACGGCGACCAGTCCCGCTCTCGCGGTCGGCGACCTGGACCTGCGCCTGGACATCGCCCCGGACTCGTGGGAGGCCGGGCAAGGGCTGGCCGCCCGCTACGTCTCCACCGGCGACAACCGGGCGTGGGCGATGGCCCTCGCCGGGACCGGCCAGCTGACGTTCTACTGGTCGCCCAACGGCACGCTCGCCTCCCGTGTGATCCAGTTCTCCACCGTGCCCGTCAAGGCCTACAACGGGCAGCGGCTCGCGGTCCGGGTCACGCTCGACGTGGACAACGGGGCAGGGGGCTACGAGCTGCGCTTCCACACGGGCCGCACCGTGGACGACAGCGAATGGGCGCTGCTGGGCGATCCCATCCTGGGTACCGCGACGACGGGCGTGTTCACCGCGGTCGCCCCGATGGAGCTTGGGGTGGTCTCCGGTCTCACGATCGACCCCATGAGAGGGAAGCTGTACGCGGCCAAGCTCCTGAACGGCCACAACGGCACGGTCGTGGCGGAAGCAGACACCGCGGACGGGGTGCCCGGCGCCGCATCGGTCACCTCCGGTGGCCGCGTCTGGACCCTCGCCGGGGGCGCCTCGCTGACGAACCGGCATATCCGCATGGCCGGGGAAGTGCCCGCGTGGCCGCCCACCCGGGACCTGTCCGGCAACGACAACATCGTGAGCGTCAACCCCTCCGGGCTGATGCGGCGGATGGACGCGGGGAACCGGCCGCAGGACTCCGCGCTGCTGCGCTACATCAAGGCCCGCGGCCCGGTGGAGTGCTGGCCACTGACCGACGGCCCCCGCACGACCGGCGCCAGATCCCTCGTGGGCGGGCAGGACATGGCCCAGGAGTTGGTGACCGGCACCGACACGGCCGGCGAGTGGCAAAAAGGGATCCTGGCCGACTGGATCGAGCCGGTCATCGCGGTGAAGGCCAACACCACCGGCCAGCTCCGCGGCGGCCTGCCGCGCACAACGGGTACCGACAGCTTCTGGTCGGTGGACCTGTTCCTCAGCGGCGGCGGAACCCCGTCCTCGGGGCAGTGGACCATCTCTGACCGGGGCGCCGGCACCGACGTCGACAATCAGAACCGCATCCGGATCATCTTCACCGGCAGCCTGGATCAGCTCACCGTCATCCGGGAGTCCGAAGGCACGACCTCCTCGAGCTCCGCACTACTGGCGAACATCGCAGCCGTGGGGATCTACGACGAGAACCCGCACCACCTGCGCCTGTCCATCGACCCGTCCGCCCCGAACACCCTCTGGTACGTGTACGTGGACGGGCAGCTCGCCGGCACCGGCACCATCAGCGGCATCACCATGAAGGCCGCCCGCCAGGTACTCCTCGGGTGGGGCTTCGCGACGATAGCGGACACCACCATGTCCGACCGCAGCTTCGGCTACATCACCTACTGGGACGGCACCGGGCCCAGCGCGGCCGCGCTCTACGACGCGTACATGGGTTTCCAGGGCGAGCATGCCGGAGCGCGTATCGGGCGGCTCGCGGCCGAGGCCGGCTACGCGGCCACCGTGGCGGGCGAGACGGCCTTCCAGCAGCGCATGGGTATCCAGGGGCAGAAGAAGCTGCTGGAGCTCCTGAACGAGGCCTCCCGCACGAACTTCGGGTACCTGCTGGACGCGCGGGACCGTATCGAGGTCATCCACCGCGGGAACTCCACCCTGTGGAACCAGCCTCCCGCGCTCACGCTCGACTACAGCGCCGGGCTGATCTCGCCGCCGTTCAGGCCGGTCGACGACGACCGGCTCACCGAGAACGACGTGTCGGTGGGCCGGGAGTACGGCTCGGTTCCGGCACGGGAGGTCCTCGAGGAAGGGGAGATGTCGGTCCTGCCGCCGGAGGACGGAGGTGTGGGCCGCTACGACCAGCCCTACACCTACAGCCTGTACACAGACGCGCAGGCCCGCCAGGTCGCCGGGATGCGGCTACACCTCGGTACGTATGCCGGGGTGCGCTACACCCGCATTACCCTGAACCTCGCCAACGACCGGGTTTTCGCCCACATCGACGACATCCTGCGCCTGGACGTCGGCGACAAAATCAGGCTGACGAACCTCCCCGCGGACCATGGTCCGGACGACGTCGACGTCCTGGTGGCCGGCTACAGCGAGGACGCCGGACCGAACGGCTGGCTGATCACCTTCAACTGCGTACCGGGCGAGCCGTGGACCGCCGGCGTCGTCGGCTCCGACACCTACGGGCGGGCGGACACGGCCGGTAGTGAGCTGGCCGCGGCCGTGGACGCCACCGCCACGACCGTGGACGTCACCACCACTGCGGTGGCGCGCTGGGTCGACAGCACCTCCTACCCCGGCGACTTCCCGTTCGACGTCCGCGTGGGCGGCGAGGTTATGCGGGTAACCGCCTGCACTGGAATCACGACAGCCCAGACTTTCACTGTGGTCCGCTCCGTCAACGGCGTGAGCAAGGCCCACACAGCAGGCCAGGACATCCGCCTGGCGACCCCCGTCTACGTGGCGATGTAGGAGGCGACGATGACCGTATGGCTCGCCGGGATGAGGATGACCGCTGACCGGCTCAACGACAACGAGGTGGAGTCTTCCGTCTCCTCAGGTGCCCTCGCCGCCAGCGGGTTCAGCGTCACCGACTTCTCGGGACGCAAGGTGAACGGGGTCACGACCATCACCATCACCTGCAGCCGGACCGGAGCCGCGATCACCGAGACGGCAGCCGGGTCCGGCAACATCGGAGACACGGCCATGGCCACGCTGCCAGGGGGCTGGAGGCCGCCCGAGCTGGTGGAGGTGATGTGGGACTCGGGGTTCAACGACGGTGGTGCCACCATCAGCACGTCCGGCGTGATCACCCTGCGCACGACCTCAGGGTTTAGCGGCATCGACAACGGCAACAGCCCCAGGGTCAGCGCCGTATGGATCAGCGGTAACGACTGATCGACCTCACCTCACCCCGCACGCCCCGCGCCGTCTGGCCGGGGCTCTTCTCATTCCTGGAGGCCTCATGGCCTGGTATCCCGGCGCGGTCAAGATGGAACTTCAGCCGGAGTCCGATCAGCAGGCGGCGATCCGGCCGACGCAGTTCATCGTCCACTCGATCGTCGCCCCCTGGACGGCCCGCCGCACCTACGAATACTGGCGGGACAGCACCAACTTGGAGTCGCATTTCGGTGTCGACTACGACGGCGTGGTGGGCCAGTACATCGGCACCGAGACCCGCGCGGACGCCAACGCCGGCGCGAACCGTCGGCCGGACGGGACGGGTGCCGTGTCCGCGGAGACCGCGTCCAACACCAGCGGGTCGGACCCGTGGAACGCGAAGCAGATCGACGACCTGATCGCGATCGGTGTGTGGCTGCACCAGGAGCACGGCATCCCGCTCCGCATCTGCCGAACCCACGACGACCGCGGCTACGGCTACCACAGCATGTTCCGCGAGTGGTCCACGTCCGGCACCGCCTGCCCCGGCAAGGCCCGCATCACCCAGTTCAAGACGGTGGTGTTCCCGGGCATCGTCGCCCGCGCCACCGGCAAGACCACCACGGAGGACGACATGGCCCTGACCGACGCGCAGCTGCGCGAGCTCGCTGACCTCGTCGCTGAGCGGGTGTGGAACCGCGACGGCGTCATCACGGTGCCGTGGGGCACTGAGCAGAACCCGCACTGGGCGGGGAAGAGCATCCTCACCTACGTCGGTGAGCTGGGCCGGGAGAACCGGGGCCGCATCAAGCAGCTGCAGGCCGAGGTTGGCGCGCTGTCCGGCATCGTCGCCAAGCTCGCCGAGGGCGGTGGGCTGACGCAGGCCCAGGCCCAGGCCGCCGCCGAGGCCGGAGCCCGCGCCGCACTCGAGCGGCTCGGCGAAACCCTCACCGACCAGACCTGACCCTCACCCCCTGCCCAACCCGAGAGAGATGAGAGACCCATGGCGAACCCCAACTTCCCGTCCCGGGCAGACGTCGACACCGTTGTGAAGACCGGCGCCACCTACGCGAGAGACCTCGTCGAACGGATCGTCTGGACGTTCCTCGTCGCCGCCGGAGGTGTGGCGCTGGCGGCCGGCCCCGCGGACATGTTCTCCGCCTCGTTCTGGGAGACCGTGGGCGCGGCCGGTATCGCGGCGGTCGGCTCGCTGGTGAAGGGCCTGGTCGCGAAGGTGATCGGGCAGCGGAACAGCGCCTCGACGGCGCCGAGCGTCTGATGCTGGCGGCGGCCCGGCGGCTCACCCGACGACTGGGCCGCCGCGGTGCGCTTCTCACCCTCAAGGGCGTCATGGCCACCGGGTACGGCTCAGGGCAGCTCGTGCAGCCGACGGGTGACCGGCAAGGGCTGACGCTGCTGCTGAAGCTGGCGCCGTTGGAGGTCTGGGGCTGGGCTTGGATCCTTGCAGGTGCCGTTGCCCTGGTCTGCGCATGGCTGCCACGACCGCACGACTGGCCGGGGTTCGTCGCGGTGTGGCTGATTGCGTCCGCCTGGGCCGGGGCCTACCTCGCGTCCTGGTGGCCGCTCGAGGAGAGCCCCAGGGGGTGGGTCATCGCCCTGATTTTCGGCGCGTTCGGGACGGTCAACCTCGTGGCGATCGGATGGGACGAGCCCGCACGAACGGAGCCACCGCGTGAGACCTGAGATGCTGACTGCACTGTCCGCCCTGGCGGTGGCAGTCGTCACCGCCATGGGCGCCATTGCGACCACTGTGATCGGCCGGCGACAACCGCGAGGACAGCAGCGTCGCGACGACTTCACCACCATCGTCACGGAGCTGCGCACCAACGTGGGCGAGCTGAAGACCGAGCTCGCTGAGCAGAAGGCAGCATCCCAGCGCGATCGGGAGCGGATCACCGCCCAGGAGTTCGCCCTCCGGTACGTCGCCGGGTGGGCGCGCTCCCTGGTCGGCTACATGCGGCAGCAGCGGCTGGAGCCGCCGCCGCCCCCGCAGCCAGTGCCCGAGGAGGCCCGGCCCTTCCTTCACGACATCGGGCTGTGAGTCCCGGTCCGGCCCCGTGGTGGGAGGCCGGCCCGGGACGTCTGGTGCCCGCTCCCTACAACTGCCCCCGCTCTCCCCTGGTATGGGGGAGGGCGGGGGCGTTTCGTCATGCCTGGGTGCGGTCGGCGACGAACGAGCCGAGGCCGCGCACCGTGTAGATAACGCCCTCTTCGCGCAGGTTCGCGAGTACTTTCTGGGCGGTGTCGACGGCGACGCCGGTGTCGGTGACGATCTGCTGCACGGAGGGGACGCGGGAGCGCGGCGGATAGGTGCCGTCTGCGATCCGCTGCCGGATGACGTCGGCGATCTGCTCCCACCGTGGCCGGTCCTGCGCCCACTCGTCGATCATGTGTGCACCGTAGGCACCGGTCCCGCATGGCCGCGATCGGTAGAAGTTGGGCGTATCCCAGGGTGCACTACCCCGTACTAGGGGTAAGGTCCCCATCACATAGCGAACCCCCGCGACTACTGGCCAGCGGTCACGAGGGTTCGATGCCGACGCTACGAGGGAGCGACGACATGCCAGAGACTACGCACCCCACCGACCTACGGACAGACGGCGCCCTGCCGCTGCCATTGCCCGCGCTGTCGCTGCTGTCCGGCGAGCAGCGCCGCGGCGTGCACTGCGCCTGGTGCAGTACGGCGCTCACCGCCGAGACGGCCAAGGACGCCGGAGAGCGGGACGCGGCCGACGGCGGCCGGCTGTTCCCCCGCGGTTGCGCCGGATGCGCCGGCCGGGCCGCGTACCAACTGCTGTTCGAGCACACCCGCTCGTGCGACCGCTGCCAGACGGACGCGTCGTGCCCGGTGTCGGTGGCCGCGAACCGGCTGATGCGGGAGGGCGGCCTGTGACCACGCCGCGGGACACCATGGAGGAGGCGCCGGTCCTGGGCGTCCTGCTCCCCGACGCCGAGCCCGCGCCTGGTTGCGCCAACTGCCGCGGCTGGGCCTGTCGCCGGGACATAGCCCGGCGGGCACGCGACTTCACGCGCGTCTCTGACTGCAACGTGATGATCCGCCGCTGTACCCACTGACTCCCGTGCCCGGTGTGCAGTCCGCCGATCGCACCGGGCGCGGGACCCGGGCGGCCCGCCCTACGCCCCCGTCGGGGACGGGCCGCTCACCCAGACTCCTGGCCGCCAGCCAGGGGGACGCCGTTCGGTGTCGGCCGTCCATCCGGAAGAGAGCGGCTGCCCGTGCCGAAACTCCAGGGCAGCCGCTCACCCCACCAGGTCACGCAGCGGGACACCGATCGCCCGGGCGATCCTCAGCAGAGTCCTCAAGGTCGGGTTCGCCCCGCCGGACTCGATGTCCTGGTAGTGCGACCGGTTCATCGGAACCGCGAGGAACACGGCCTCCTGTGTCAGGCCGTGGTGCTCGCGAGCGTCACGGATGCGCCGGCCGATACGGGCCATCTCGCTGGTGAGGTCATCGTCGGCGGGCACGCGAGACACGGTGGGCCCGTAACGATCTTGTGTCAGCCTGGTGACACCAGGCTATTGGCGATCATGGGTCGTGGTGGGGTGCAGGAGGCGGGGAACAGACTGCCGATGGCGTTGCGGCCACCCGGGAGGGTGCCCCAGGAGAGGACGCCGGAGGCAGGGAGGGCGGTCACCCATATCGGGTGACCGCCCTTTCTCGTCCCTTCGGGCCAGCGACGGGCCAGCTAGCGATCATGGGGCCTGGTCAAAACGGACAGGACCCCAGCTCAGTTCGCGTCTGAGCTGGGGTCCAGCAGGTAGGCCCTGTGGGACTCGAACCCACAACCAATGGATTAAAAGTCCACTGCTCTGCCAATTGAGCTAAGGGCCCCTGGCGATGTTGCCTCCCCGAGCATAGCCGGACGTGGCCGAGTCTCCGATCGGGTATCGGGGAGGCGGGCCGTGATGCGCCCCGCACGGACGCGGAAGAGCCCGCGCGACAGGTGTCGCGCGGGCTCTTCCGGCCGGCTCGGTGAGAGCGTGTCAGCCGTTGCGCTTCCAGCGCGGCTTGTCCTCGCGGCGGCCGAAGGAGCCACCACCGCGGTGGTCGTCACGACGGCCGTACGGGCGGTCGTGGCCGCCGGTGCGGAAACCCGGGCGGTCGCCCTGGCGGTCCCGGTTGAACGGACGGTCGCTGCCCCGGTGGCCACCGCGGTCGTCACGGCGGAAACCGCCACGGTCAGCGTCACGGTCCCGGCCGATGCCGCCACGGTCGTCGCGGCGCTCGAAGGAACGCCCACCACGGTCACCCCGCTCACCCCGCTCACCACGGTCATCGCGGCGGAAACCGCCACGGTCACCGCGGTCGTCACGGCGGAAGCCACCACGGTCACCGCGGTCGTCGCGACGGAAACCGCCACGGTCAGCGTCACGGTCCCGGCCGATGCCGCCACGGTCGTCGCGGCGCTCGAAGGAACGCCCACCACGGTCACCCCGCTCACCACGGTCATCGCGACGGAAACCGCCACGGTCACCACGGTCGTCACGGCGGAAACCACCACGGTCACCGTCACGGCGCTCGAAGGAACGCCCACCACGGTCACCCCGCTCACCACGGTCGTCACGGCGGAAACCACCACGGTCACCACGGTCGTCACGGCGCTCACGCCGCTCGTACGGCGCCGAAGCCTCCGTACGCTCCACGCGCTCGGTCCGCTCGACGTCACGCGCGGTCGGCTGCTCCGGCAGCGACACCTCGGCCTCGGCCGACGCCACGGCGGCCGCCTCGGCCACTACCGTCTCCGGGTCCTCGCCGCGCTCCCGCGCGGACCGGGCCAGCAGCCGGTCGGCCTCGCCGCGCAGCTCCGACGCGCGGCGCTGCGCCCGCTCCAGCTCCTTGGTGAGCTGGGCGACCTCGCGCTCGGCCTGCTGCGCCGCGTTGCCCGCCGACTCGGCCTGCACCTCGGTCATCGACCGGGCACCGGTGATCTCGGCGACCTCCGGCTCGAAGGCCGCGCCGCCCTGGATGATGTGGCGCGTGGCGTCGACGCCCGCGTCCTCCATCAGCCGGAAGATCTGACGCCGCTGGTGCGGCAGGGACAGGGACACCACGGTGCCGGTACGGCCGGCACGCGCCGTGCGGCCCGCGCGGTGCAGGTAGTCCTTGTGGTCGCCGGCCGGGTCGACGTTGAGGACGAGGTCGATGCCGTCGACGTGGATACCGCGGGCGGCGACGTCCGTCGCGACCAGGACGTTGACGTAACCGTCCTTGAAGTCGGCCAGCGTCCGCGTGCGCGCGCCCTGCGTCATGCCGCCGTGCAGTGCGTCCGACTTCACACCGGCGTCACGCAGCTGCTCGGCGACGCGGTCGGCGCCCAGCTGGGTGCGGACGAAGATGATGGTGCGGCCCTTGCGGGAGGCGATGGCCGCGGTGACCGGCGCCTTGTCCTTCGGCTTCACGACGAGGATGTGGTGCGACATGGTCGTCACCGCGCCCTGCGCCGCGTCCACCTCGTGCGTCGCCGGATCGTGGAGGTAGCGGTCGACGAGGGTCTTGATCTCGTTCTCCATGGTCGCGGAGAACAGCATGCGCTGGCCGCCCGCGGGTACCTGGTCGAGCAGTTCGGTGACCTCGGGCAGGAAGCCCAGGTCGGACATCTGGTCGGCCTCGTCGAGGACGGTGATCTGCACGTTCTCCAGGGAGCAGGCACCGCGGTTGATGATGTCGCGCAGACGGCCCGGGGTGGCGACGAGGATGTCGACGCCGCGCTCGAGGGCGTAGATCTGGTTGCCCATCGACGTGCCGCCGCAGACGACCTTCATCTTCAGGCCCATGACGTCGCCGTACGGCTGGAGTGCGTCGGCGACCTGCATGGCGAGCTCACGCGTCGGCGTCAGGATGACGGCGCGCGGCTTGTGCTTCTCGGTCCGGCCGCCGGCCAGCGTGGCCAGGGTCGGCAGACCGAAGGAGAGGGTCTTGCCGGAGCCGGTGCGGCCACGGCCGAGGATGTCCTTGCCGGCCAGGGCGTCCGGGATGGTCGCGGCCTGGATCGGGAAGGGGGTGGTCACGCCGTTCTGCGCGAGCTTGCGCACGACACCCTCGGGCAGGCCGAGGTCGGTGAAGGTGGGCTCGGAGGCCGCCACCTCGGGGACCGCCACCTCGGGGACCGCCACCTCGGGGGTGACGTCGATGCCGGCGTCCTCGATGTTCTCGGGCACGACGACGTGATCAGTACTGGCGATGGGCATACGAATGCGAAACCTTCCGGAGTCTCTTCGGCACGCGCCCGTCAACTCCGTGATTCGCAATTCGCAATACGACCGCCTCGATGCGGTCCACCACGGCAAGGGAGAGACTACGCGCCACACGGCGCGCTCTGCAGTGGCGCCGGGCAAATAGGATCAAACGATCTGCCACCATACGCACCCTGGCACCCCGAAAGCAAACCGGCAGGTGAGCGCGGGGTCGGGTGGGCAAGGAGGCGCTGGGGAGAACCTTAGACCGGCGCCCCCGCTTCCGGCGCCGGTTCCCGCTGCGCCAGCTGTGTCCCGGGCGGCTGGTGGGCCGACGAGGACGGTTCCGCCTGGGTCGGCTCCGGCGTTGCCGACGGCTCGGGCGGCACCGGCGTGGGCTCCGGGTCCGGCGTCCGCGTGGGCTCCGGCGGAACGGGACCCTCGTCGGGGGTCGGCCCCGGGGGACCGCCGGGGCCGCTGCCGACCGGCGCGGACCGGCTCGCCCCCGGGGACGGCGAGGCCCCGGCCGACGCCGGTTTCCCCGCTCCGTCCTTCTCCCCCCTGCCCTTGCGCCCCTTGTCCGTGCCACCGTCCGCGCCTTCGCCGTCGGCGGCCGCGGCGCCGTGCCCGGCCCCGCCGCCCGGCCCGGCCGCGCCCCCGTCCGGAGCCTCACCGCCCGACCGCCCCGCGGAGTGCGACGGCCCGGCGTCCCCGCCGGTGCCGCTCTCACCCACGCTCACACAGCCGGCGGCAGCGGTGAGGGCGACGACCGTGGCGGCCAGGCGAACGGGTACGTACAAGCGGCGCACGGAGCCACCTCCGATGGGAGTACAGGGTCAACAACCCCAACTCCCGCCACCCACAAGAAGACACGCGTACGGCCTATCCGTAGCCGAGCGCGTGCAGCCGGGCGTCGTCGATCCCGAAGTGGTGCGCGATCTCGTGCACCACCGTGATCTCCGTCTCGGCGACCACGTCCTCCCGCGACTCGCACATCCGCAGCGTCGGCCCCCGGTAGATGGTGATCCGGTCCGGCAGCACCCCGGCGTACCACTCGCCCCGCTCCGTCAGCGGAGTTCCCTCGTACAACCCGAGCAGCTCCGGATCGTCGGCCGGCGGTTCGTCCTCGACGAACACCGCGACGTTGTCCATCAGCCGCATCAGCTCCGGCGGAATCCGGTCCAGCGCCTCGGAGACCAGCTCCTCGAACATTTCGCGCGTCATCTCCAGCACAGAGCCATTGTCGGGCACGGGCCGTCCGTACGAGATGCGCGGGTCACCCGCATATCCCGCCCGCGACGTGGGCATACGGGACCAATGGCCCGCGTCCCCTCCGCCGTCGTGAACACCGTCCACCGCATCCAACGGGTCCCGCGGGCCCTCACCCGCCGCCACCGCTCCCGCCGGTCCTCGCCCGCACCCTCCACGCAGGCCCTCGTCCCGGGCTCGCACCCCTGGACACGCGCCCTCGGTCTCGTCGCCGTGGTCGTTCTCGGCGCCTGGCTCGGCCTGCTCGTCGTCGGCAACGTGCGCGTCCCCGTCGGACCCATGAACACCACGATGGCCCTGCGTCCCTCCTTCACCGGCGGAACCAAGATCAACGTCTCTCCCCTGGGCGCCCTGCAGCTCGACAGCCACACCGCCCCCGTGCGCCTCGACGTCAACATCGACCAGCTCGACCCCGAGCGCTCCCAGGCTCTGGTCGACCACCCCGAGCGGCTCGCCGGCCTTCAGGACGAGGTCACCCAGGACATCGGTCACGGCACCGCCGACCTCGCCGTACGCTCCTGCGTCGCCGTCGTCACCGGCGCCACCGCCCTCGGCCTGGTCATCTACCGCCGCCCCCGGCGCGCCCTCGCCGCCGGCGGCCTCGCCCTCACCCTCCTGGCCGCGTCCGGCGGCACCGCCTACGCCACCTGGAACCCCGACTCGGTCCTGGAGCCCAGGTTCTCCGGCCTGCTCTCCTCCGCCCCCTCCCTCGTCGGCGACGCGCGCAGCATCGTCACCGAGTTCGACGTCTACCAGCAGGAGTTGGCCCGCCTCGTCACCAACGTGACCAAGCTCTACGACGCCACCTCCACCCTCCCCGTCTACCAGCCCGACCCCACCACCCTCCGCGTGCTGCACGTCTCCGACATCCACCTCAACCCCGCCAGCTGGAAGATCATCGCCTCGCTGGTGGAGCAGTACCAGGTGGACGTGATCGTCGACACCGGGGACACCATGGACCACGGCACCGCCGCCGAGAACGGTTTCCTGGACCCCGTCGAGAACCTCGGCGCCCCCTATGTATGGGTCCGCGGCAACCACGACTCGCTCGTCACCCAGCGCTACCTCGCACGCAAGAAGAACGTCCACGTCCTCGACGACGGCAGGGCGAAGACCATCGCCGGCCTGCGCTTCGCCGGCATCGGCGACCCGCAGTTCACCCCCGACCGCTCGAAGAGGGCCGGCGCCGAGCAGTCCCAGGAACTGGCCGGCGCCCGCCTCGCCTCCGCCCTGCGCGACCAGCGCACCGCCGGCACCCCCGTCGACGTCGCGCTCGCCCACGAACCGTCTGCCGCCCGTGAGGTCGACGGCACCGTGCCCCTGGTCCTGGCCGGACACATCCACCGCGAGGACACCGAGGTCATGCGGTACGGCACCCGGCTCCGCGTCGAGGGCTCCACCGGCGGCAGCGGCCTGCGCGCCATCGAGGGCAAGTACCCCGACCCCATCGAGACGTCGATCCTCTACTTCGACCGTGACAGCCGCCGTCTCCAGGCCTGGGACTCCATCGAACTGGGCGGGCTCGGCCTGACGACGGCAGAGGTCAGCCGGCACCTTCCCGAGGAGAACCAGCCGGGCGCGACGACCTCGCCGTCACCCTCCCCCGGCACCGGTTCGACCGCCCCTCCGTCGCCCTCCCCCGGCACGCGCTCCACGCCCGCACCGTAAACCGTTTTGGCGAACCCTCCCGCCATCCCATATGCTTCTCACGTCCCCGACGCGCCGAGAGGCGCCCAGGCGGGCCGATAGCCCTCATCGTCTAGCGGCCTAGGACGCCGCCCTTTCAAGGCGGTAGCACGGGTTCGAATCCCGTTGGGGGCACGCACCACCCTGTGCGACACTGTCGTACGACGCGCTTGGTCCTGTGGAGCAGTTTGGAGTGCTCGCCACCCTGTCAAGGTGGAGGCCGCGGGTTCAAATCCCGTCAGGACCGCTGGTGTTTCACGTGAAACACCGCGGCTGGGTAGCTCAGTTGGTACGAGCGATCGCCTGAAAAGCGATAGGTCGCCGGTTCGATCCCGGCCCCAGCCACAGCAAAGGCCCCGATCAGCGATCGGGGCCTTGTTGTGCGCCCCCCGCAAAATCGTTGGCCGCGAAATTCCGCGGGATGAGATCCTGGAGTCCGTATGTCTACGCACTCTGCCCCCGTTCTCGCCTCCCTTGCCTCCCGTCTCCCCGAGCTGTCGCTGCGCGACGCGCACCGGCTCGGGCGGAGGCTCGAGGGTGCGCGCAAGATCCGTAAGCCGGAGGCCCGCGCCGCCGTGCTCGCCGAGATCGAGACGGAGGTCGACGCGGCCGAGGAGCGGATGACGGCCCGGCGCACCCGGGTGCCGGAGATCCGGTACCCGGAGCAGCTGCCCGTCAGCCAGAAGAAGGACGCGATCGCCGAGGCGATCCGTGATCATCAGGTCGTGATCGTCGCCGGCGAGACGGGTTCCGGCAAGACCACCCAGATCCCGAAGATCTGCATGGAGCTGGGCCGGGGCGTCCGGGGCATGATCGGGCACACCCAGCCCCGGCGCATCGCCGCCCGTACGGTGGCCGAGCGGGTCGCCGAGGAACTGGACACCCCGCTCGGGGAGGCCGTCGGCTGGAAGGTCCGCTTCACCGATCAGGTGAATCCGGACGCCACGTTCGTCAAGCTGATGACCGACGGCATCCTGCTCGCGGAGATCCAGACCGACCGTGAACTGCGCGCCTACGACACGATCATCATCGACGAGGCGCACGAGCGGTCACTCAACATCGACTTCCTGCTCGGCTATCTCGCCCAGCTGCTGCCGAAACGTCCGGACCTCAAGGTCGTCATCACGTCGGCGACCATCGACCCGGAGCGCTTCTCCCGGCATTTCGGCGACGCCCCGATCGTCGAGGTCAGCGGGCGCACGTATCCGGTGGAGGTGCGATACCGGCCGCTGCTGGAGGAGGATTCGGACGACGCCGACCGGGATCAGATCACGGCGATCACGGACGCCGTCGAGGAGCTGATGGCGGAGGGATCCGGCGACGTCCTGGTGTTCCTCTCCGGCGAGCGGGAGATCCGGGACACGGCGGACGCGCTGACCAAGAAGCGGTACCGGTCGACCGAGGTGCTTCCGCTGTACGCCCGGCTGTCGCATGCGGAGCAGCACCGGGTGTTCCAGCAGCACAGTGGTCGCCGGATCGTGCTGGCGACCAACGTGGCCGAGACGTCCCTCACCGTGCCGGGCATCAAGTACGTCATCGACCCCGGGTTCGCCCGTATCTCCCGCTACAGCCATCGCACCAAGGTGCAGCGGCTGCCGATCGAGCCGGTGTCGCAGGCGAGCGCCAACCAGCGCAAGGGCCGCTGCGGCCGTACGTCGGACGGCATCTGCATCCGGCTGTACAGCGAGGACGACTTCCTGGCCCGTCCGGAGTTCACCGACGCGGAGATCCTGCGGACCAACCTTGCCTCGGTGATCCTGCAGATGACGGCGGCCGGCCTGGGTGAGATCGAGAAGTTCCCGTTCATCGACCCACCGGACCACCGCAACATCCGTGACGGTGTCCAGCTGCTCCAGGAACTGGGGGCGCTCGACCCGGCACAGAAGGATCCCCGTAAGCGGCTGACCCAGACCGGGCGGAAGCTGGCGCAGTTGCCGGTGGACCCCCGGCTGGCGCGCATGGTGCTGGAAGCGGACCGGAACGGCTGTGCCCGTGAGGTCATGGTCATCGCGGCGGCGCTGTCGATCCAGGATCCGCGCGAGCGGCCGGCGGACAAGCAGACCCAGGCCGATCAGCAGCATGCCCGCTTCCGGGACGAGTCCAGTGACTTCCTGGCGTTCCTCAACCTGTGGCGGTACGTCCGCGAGCAGCAGAAGGAACGGGGCTCGTCGTCGTTCCGTCGGATGTGCAAGCAGGAGTATCTGAACTTCCTGCGGATCCGTGAGTGGCAGGACATCTACACGCAGCTGCGGACGGTCGCCCGGCAGATGGGCATCCATCTGAACGAGGACGACGCGGCGGAGGACCGCGTCCATGTGTCGCTGCTGGCGGGTCTGCTCTCGCACATCGGCATGAAGGACGTGAAGGAGTCCAAGGACTCCGGTCAGAGCGGCGGCCGCAAGGACGGCGGGCGGAACGAGTACCTGGGGGCGCGGAACGCCAAGTTCGCGATCTTCCCCGGTTCGGCGCTGTTCAAGAAGCCGCCGCGGTTCGTGATGTCGGCCGAGCTGGTGGAGACGTCCCGGCTGTGGGCGCGGGTCAACGCGAAGATCGAGCCGGAGTGGGTGGAGCCGCTCGCGGAGCACCTGCTGAAGCGCACGTACAGCGAACCGCACTGGGAGAAGGACCAGGCGGCCGTGATGGCGTACGAGAAGGTGACGCTGTACGGCGTACCGATCGTGGCGCAGCGCAAGGTGAACTACGGCCGGATCGATCCGGAGATCTCCCGGGAGCTGTTCATCCGCAACGCGCTGGTCGAGGGCGACTGGCGTACGCATCACAAGTTCTACGCGGACAACCGGCGGCTGCTGACCGAGGTCGAGGAGCTGGAGCACCGGGCGCGGCGCAGGGACATCCTCGTCGACGACGAGACCCTGTTCGACTTCTACGAGCAGCGGATCCCCGAGCACGTGGTGTCGGGGGCGCACTTCGACTCGTGGTGGAAGCACAAGCGCCACGAGCAGCCGGACTTCCTCGACTTCGAGCGCGAGATGCTGATCCGTGAGTCGGCGGAGGCGGTCACCGAGGCCGACTATCCCGACACCTGGCGGCAGGGACCGCTGAAGTTCCGGGTGACCTACCAGTTCGAACCGGGCGCGGATGCCGACGGTGTGACGGTCCACGTTCCGCTGCAGGTGCTGAACCAGGTGACGGACGAGGGCTTCGACTGGCAGATCCCAGGTCTGCGGGAGGACGTCGTCACGGAGTTGATCCGTTCGCTCCCCAAGCCGATCCGGCGGAACTACGTGCCGGCGCCGAACGTCGCCCGGGCGTTCCTGGAGCGGGCGGTGCCCTTGCAGGAGCCGCTGACGGTCACGATGGCCCGCGAGCTGAAGCGGATGGTCGGGGTGCCGTTCGAGGCGGAGGACTTCGACTGGTCCCGCGTTCCGGACCACTTGAAAGTCACGTTCCGGATCGTCGACGAGCGGCGGCGCAAGCTCGCGGAGGACAAGGACCTGGAGGCGCTCAAGCTCCAGTTGCGGCCCAAGGCCCGCAAGGCCCTGTCCCAGGCGGCCGCCGCGACCGCGCAGCGTCAGGGCGGCGAGTCGCTGGAACGCAGAGGGCTGACGGACTGGACTATGGGTTCGCTCACCCAGGTGTTCGAGACCCGTCGTGCCGGTCAGCCGGTGAAGGCGTATCCGGCGCTGGTGGACGACGGTGACACGGTCTCGGTCCGGTTGTTCGACTCGGAGGCCGAGCAGGCGGAGGCGATGTGGAAGGGCACCCGGCGGCTGATCCTGCTCGGAATCCCGGTGAACCCCGCGAAGTTCGCTTCCGAGAAGCTGACGAACCCCCAGAAGCTGGCACTGTCCGCGAATCCGCACGGTTCCGTACAGGCTCTGTTCGACGACTGCGCGACGGCCGCGGCGGACAAGCTGATCGCGGACTTCGGCGGGCCGGTGTGGGACGAGGAGTCGTTCCGGAAGCTGTTCGACAAGGTCCGCGCGGAGATCGTCGACACGACGGTCCGCGCGGTGGGCCAGGTGCAGCAGGTACTGGCCGCGTGGCAGGCCTGTGAGCGCCGTCTGAAGGGCGTACGGAGCCCCGCGCTGCTGGCGAACCTCCAGGACGTGCGGGGGCAGCTGGACGAGCTCGTACGGCCGGGCTTCGTGACGGAGGCGGGGCTGCGGCGGCTGCCGGACCTGATGCGGTATCTGGTGGCCGCGGACCGCCGGCTGCAGCAGATGGCGGCGAACGTGCAGCGGGACTCCACGCGGATGGCGAAGGTCCATGAGATGCGGGACGAGTACGCCTGGCTGCTGGAGCAGATGCCGCGGGGACGGCCCGTTCCGCGCCAGGTGCTGGACATCCGCTGGATGATCGAGGAGCTGCGGGTCAGCTACTTCGCCCACGCGCTCGGCACGGCGTACCCCGTGTCGGACAAGCGGATCGTGAAGGCCATCGACGCGGCGGTGCCGTAACCGCGCCCGTACGCAGGGTGAGTTCGACCAGGGAGCTCCCCCTCCTGTACAGTCCTTCTCGCAGCGCAGCGCAAGGATCGCACTGCGAAACCTGGTCCTGTGGAGCAGTTTGGAGTGCTCGCCACCCTGTCAAGGTGGAGGCCGCGGGTTCAAATCCCGTCAGGACCGCAGCAAAGGAAGGCCCGCACCCGCAAGGGACCGCGGGCCTTCCGCGTTCGCCGTCGCCGCATCGGCCGCGCCCCGCGGCGGAGACGCGCACAGCGGGTGTATCGCCGCCCGACGGCCGACCCGTGACGGGTGTGGGACTTCCGCACGAAGGATCCGGGTCCTCACCCGGGCTCCTTTGCGTGCGTCGGGGCACTGTGCGCCTCTCTGCGGCTCTACGCCGTCTTGACGGGCCCACCCCATCCCTCGGTACCCCAGGAGGCGGGGCACGACTCCACGGAGCCCCTGGAGGTGGCGCATGGCGGGATCGGCCAGGCACGAGACGCGGGCGTTACTCCGTGCCCATCTGTCGGCCGCGTCCTCCTACCGGCATCTGATGCGTCACTGCCCCATCTGCCACCGCCTGTTGCGGCTCACGCCGGATCCTCCGCCCCACCCGTCGGAACCCTCCGGGGAACAACCCGCCCCCAACGGACGTTCGCTCTAGCGCATATGCCACAGGCCCAACAAGGCGACTGGCATGTGACGGGTGTCACCGCATGAGTTTCGGGAAGTGCGGTACTTACGCCTGACCTACAACAGGTCAATTTAATATGTGCAATTGCACCACTCACCGAGGTCCGCGCCGACCGGCACGGAGACGATCCCACAGCCGCCCCCAGAGTCCGACAAGCCCGCGCACGGAGCACCCCCCGAGCCTTGTCACGGGCACCGCCCGGCCCACCAGCAGCGCACAAAAAAGATCGCGCTGGACCCGGCGGAGTCCAGCGCGATCGACGACGCGCCCTTGTTCAGTTACCTGGAAAGCTCTGATCTGCTGGGGCGAGGGGTCTGTTGGGGCAGTCCCCGCGTCGCTTGGAGCTGAGATTCCCGGGCGCCTCGACCAGTGGGGGACCAGCCGGTTGTGCCCGGTTCATGCAGTTGTTCAGGCCTCGCTGCGCTGCTGCGGAATGCCCGCGAGCAGTGCGCGGACCTCGGCTTCGCGGTAGCGGCGGTGCCCGCCGAGCGTGCGGATCGACGTGAGCTTGCCGGCCTTCGCCCAGCGCGTGACCGTCTTCGGGTCGACGCGGAACATGGTGGCGACCTCAGCCGGGGTCAGCAGCGGCTCGGCATCAGGGGTGCGAGCGGTCATGAGCGGCCTCCTCGGGAGAACCGAACCTTCTCGGTTCATTCCTCTAAATTCTGCACCTTGACCCGCGTTGCCCGAAATGGTGGACGCGGGTCGAGTCGGTTATAGGACGAACGGCTTGTCCTCGGCACTACAACTACACCATCCGTCCAGCCGCGTCGGCCAAACCGATGGAATTGCCCTCCCAGGTGTTCATCAGCCGCGGAAGCCGATGGACCATGCCATAGCGGACAGTCACGCTGCTGTGACGATCAGTCACAGCAGCGATCAGGAGTCACCAGACCACCCAAAGCGTGCAATGCTGAGATTCCGCCCATAGTTGAGCACAGTAGGACGGAGGAGTCCTCCCCGGACTCCTTGTCCTATTTTGGCATGAGGGTGGGCAAGTGGCGCAAGGGGCCCGTAAGTGTGGTCCGTCACGCTTGACGCCCTTGGGGCATACGCCCGGATCGGCATCTACGTCCGTTGCCGGGGCCGCACTGACGGAACCTCAGGATCCTCAGGGCGACGACAAAACCCCAAGAAGGGCGTTTGGTCAAACGTCAGTTCGCCGAGCGCAGGTCACGCACCGACCTCCAGCGCTCCACGAGGCGCCCGTAGGCCGCCCCGGCGCCCTCCTCGTCGCCGCGCCGCAGCGCCGCGATCCCTTCGGCCACGTCCGCCGCCGAGTGGTCGCCCTCCAGGGAGCCGGCCGGCAGGGCGTGCACCAGTCCGCCGTAGTCCAGCTCCACCAGCGAGCGCGGGTGGAACTCCTCCAGCCAGCGTCCGACGTCCACGAGTCCGTCGATCAGCAGGTTCTCGTCCATGGCGTCCCGCAGCGCCCGCAGCCCGCGTGCCACCCGCCGGCGGGCCTGGACCATGGGGGTGCGATAGCGCAGGACCGGCGCCTCACCGGGGGAGCCCCTGTCGTACTCCCGCTCGTCGTCCGCGACCAGCACGAACCAGTTGATCGGCACCTGCCAGGTCGCGGTGCGGATCCACGGCCGGGCGTCGGGATGTCCGGCCAGCCAGCGTTCGTAGTCCTGGGTGGCCTGGTGCCGTACGACCGGGGGCAGCAGGGCGTCCAGAACCGGCAGCGGGAACTCCTCGGCGAGTTCCCCCAGGGCCTGCCAGCCGCGCAGCCGGGTGCGCCACGGACAGACGCAGACCACGCCGTCCGCCTCCAGGACGAACGCGTCGTCACTCTCGTGCACGGGCACCGGCACCGGCGGGGTCGGTGCCAGGTCGGCCAGCGACCGACGGAGTTCGTCCTGGTAGGACGGGCGGTCGGGGCGGCGTGCGTACCGGGTCCAGTGGTCGCGTTCCGGTTCCGGGAAGGCGGCCAGCGGTTCGTACACGCGCAAGTAGGTCGCGTAGGGGACGGTCACCGAGGACACCTTGGGCACCCCTGCTCCCTCCCCCGCGGACCGCTGCGAAAACCTGCCCGGCACCCGCTCGGACGGGTGGGAAACCGAGGCAAACCGCCGCACGGCGGTACTCCGGACGGAGGTGATACGGGACACGGTGCCGCCGTCCGGCGCATCAGGATCTAATCTCGTGCTCACAGCCCCCGCCGCCCTCCCCTCTGCCACAAGCGTGGGGGGACCCCACGGGAGCCGACCCCACCCGCCGCTACTTACTCAGGAGTCACCACAGTGACCGACGTATCTGACGGCGTCCTGCACACCCTGTTCCGCTCGGACCAGGGGGGCCACGAGCAAGTCGTGCTCTGTCAGGACCGTGCCAGTGGCCTCAAGGCCGTCATCGCCCTCCACTCCACCGCCCTGGGCCCGGCCCTCGGCGGTACGCGCTTCTACCCGTACGCCTCCGAGGAGGAGGCTCTCGCCGACGCGCTGAACCTCGCGCGCGGGATGTCGTACAAGAACGCCATGGCCGGTCTCGACCACGGCGGCGGCAAGGCCGTGATCATCGGCGACCCGGAGCGGTTCGAGCCCGCGCAGAAGGAAGCGCTGCTGCTGGCCTACGGCCGGTTCGTCGCCTCACTCGGCGGCCGGTACGTCACCGCCTGCGACGTCGGCACCTACGTCGCCGACATGGACGTCGTGGCCCGCGAATGCCGCTGGACCACCGGCCGATCCCCCGAGAACGGCGGCGCGGGCGACTCGTCCGTACTCACCTCCTTCGGTGTCTACCAGGGCATGCGGGCCGCCGCCCAGCACCTGTGGGGCGACCCGTCGCTGCGCGACCGCAAGGTCGGCATCGCGGGCGTCGGCAAGGTAGGCCACCACCTGGTGGAACACCTGCGGGCCGAGGGGGCCGAGGTCGTGATCACCGATGTGCGCGAGGACGCCGTACGGCGGATCCTCGACCGTCACCCCCAGGGCGTGTCGGCCGTGGCCGACACCGACGCGCTGATCCGCACCGAGGGCCTGGACATCTACGCCCCGTGCGCCCTCGGCGGGGCGCTGAACGACGACAGCGTGCCGGTGCTGACCGCCAAGGTGGTCTGCGGCGCCGCCAACAACCAGCTCGCCCACCCGGGTGTGGAGAAGGACCTCGCCGACCGCGGGATCCTCTACGCACCGGACTACGTGGTGAACGCCGGCGGTGTCATCCAGGTCGCCGACGAGCTGCACGGGTTCGACTTCGACCGGTGCAAGGCGAAGGCGTCGAAGATCTTCGACACCACGCTCGCCATATTCGCACGTGCGAAGGAAGACGGGATTCCGCCGGCCGCCGCGGCCGACCGGATCGCCGAGCAGCGGATGGCGGAGGCGCGTCCGGTCCGTTGAGAAGGAAGAGGGCGGCCCGGATCGGGCCGCCCTCGCACGTCTGAGCGGTACCCGCCGGAGGGCACTTGGAGAGAACTCTCACTTCTCTCGGCGGGTCGACCGCCGATAAGTGGTGAAAATCGCGGTTGACCAGCAAGAACAGGGCGCTTCGACACCCCTGGGCACGGGCACGTCGTGCGGGCGACGTACCGTATGGGCGCGGGCTCAGGTACCGTGGGAGCCCTACGGACCGGTCTCTTCACGGAGAGCCCGTTCCGGACCATGAACGCGTGTCAAGACTCTGGGGCCGTCGAGCCCCGTCGTTGAGGGGGTCGAGCCATGGGGCGCGGCCGGGCCAAGGCCAAGCAGACGAAGGTCGCCCGCCAGCTGAAGTACAACAGCGGTGGGACTGACCTCTCACGCCTGGCCGAAGAGCTGGGTGCATCGCCATCGAATCAGCCACCGAACGGTGAGCCTTTCGAGGACGATGAGCAAGACGACGACCTGTACGCACGGTACGCCGACCTCTATGAGGACGACGACGAGAGCGGGGACGGCCCGTCCCCGGGGCAACGTCGCGGCGCTTGACCTTGCGCTGAGCATGAACCCGGTAGGTGACCCCGGTCACCGGCCGGGTTCAGTGTTGCCCGGGAATTCCGGACCGCTCCCACGGTCCGGTGCGCTGCCCGCCCGCTCACCGTGCGGGCAGCGTCCCGGTGCTCAGTTCGCGTAGTCACCGACCAGGGCCGCGCCCGTGGTGTGCTCGCCGCGGTCGGTGATCTCACCGGCCACCCAGGCGTCCACCCCGCGGTCGGCCAGCGTCGTGAGGGCCACGTCGGCGGACTCCTGCGGCACGATCGCGATCATGCCGACGCCCATGTTCAGCGTCTTCTCCAGCTCCAGCCGCTCGACCGCACCGGTCCGTCCGACGAGGTCGAACACGGGTGCGGGCGTCCAGGTGGAGCGGTCGACGTGGGCGTGCAGCCCGTCGGGGATCACGCGCGCCAGGTTGGCCGCGAGGCCGCCGCCGGTGACATGGCTGAAGGCGTGCACCTCGGTGGTGCGCATCAGCGCCAGGCAGTCCAGGGAGTAGATCTTGGTGGGCTCCAGGAGCTCCTCGCCGAGGGTGCGGCCCAGCTCGTCGATCCGGGCCTCCAGGGCGAGCCCCGCGCGGTCCAGCAGCACGTGCCGAACCAGGGAGTAGCCGTTGGAGTGAAGTCCCGAGGACGCCATGGCGATCACCGCGTCGCCCGTACGGATGCGATCCGGGCCGAGCAGACGGTCGGCCTCCACGACACCCGTACCGGCGCCGGCGACGTCGAAGTCGTCCGGGCCCAGCAGACCGGGGTGCTCGGCCGTCTCACCGCCGACCAGGGCACAGCCGGCCAGTACGCAGCCCTCGGCGATGCCCTTGACGATGGCGGCGACCCGTTCGGGGTGGACCTTGCCGACACAGATGTAGTCGGTCATGAACAGCGGCTCGGCGCCGCACACCACGATGTCGTCCATGACCATGGCGACCAGGTCGTGGCCGATGGAGTCGTAGACCCCCAGCTGCCGCGCGATGTCGACCTTGGTGCCGACGCCGTCCGTGGCGGAGGCGAGCAGGGGGCGCTCGTAGTTCTTCAGGGCGGAGGCGTCGAAGAGGCCGGCGAATCCGCCGAGGCCGCCGAGGACCTCGGGGCGCCGGGTCTTCTTCACCCATTCCTTCATCAGCTCGACCGCGCGGTCGCCCGCTTCGATGTCGACGCCCGCCGCTGCGTAGCTGGCACCAGTGTTCTGGGACATGGCTGTGAGAGCTTTCGTGTCGTCCGTCAGGGCTTACGGGCGGCGGATCGCGTCGACCGCGGCCGGGGCGGCGGTGCCGGCGGCCAGCTCGGTCTCCAGGAGCTGCTTGCCGAGGAGCTCGGGGTCGGGCAGCTCCATCGGGTACTCACCGTCGAAGCAGGCGCGGCACAGGTTCGGCTTGGCGATGGTGGTCGCCTCGATCATGCCGTCGATGGAGATGTACGACAGGGAGTCGGCGCCCAGTGAGGTGCCGATCTCGTCGATGGTCATGCCGTTGGCGATGAGCTCGGCGCGGGTGGCGAAGTCGATGCCGAAGAAGCAGGGCCACTTCACGGGCGGCGAGGAGATCCGGATGTGGACCTCGGCCGCACCCGCCTCGCGGAGCATGCGGACCAGGGCGCGCTGGGTGTTGCCGCGGACGATCGAGTCGTCGACCACGACCAGGCGCTTGCCCTTGATGACTTCCTTGAGCGGGTTCAGCTTCAGGCGGATGCCGAGCTGGCGGATCGTCTGCGAGGGCTGGATGAACGTGCGTCCGACGTACGCGTTCTTGACCAGGCCGGCACCGAAGGGGATGCCGGACGCCTCCGCGTAGCCGATGGCGGCCGGGGTGCCCGATTCCGGGGTCGCTATGACGAGGTCGGCCTCGGCCGGGGCCTCCTTGGCGAGGCGGCGGCCCATCTCGACGCGCGAGAGGTACACGTTCCGGCCGGCGATGTCGGTGTCCGGGCGGGCCAGGTACACGTACTCGAAGACACAGCCCTTGGGCTTCGCTTCCGCGAATCGAGAGGTTCGCAGTCCGTTCTCGTCGATGGCGACGAACTCGCCCGGCTCGATCTCTCGCACGTAGCTGGCGCCGCAGATGTCGAGGGCGGCGGACTCGGAGGCGACGACCCAGCCGCGCTCCAGACGGCCGAGGACCAGCGGGCGGATGCCCTGCGGGTCGCGGGCCGCGTAGAGGGTGTTCTCGTCCATGAAGACGAGGCTGAAGGCGCCCCTGACCTTGGGGAGGACCACGTGTGCGGCCTGCTCCACGGTCACCGGCTCGCCGTCGGCGGCACGCTGGCCGGCCAGCAGGGCGGTGATCAGGTCGGTGTCGTTGGTGGCCGCCACCTTGGGGGCGCGGCCGTTCTCCTTGGGGAGCTCGGCGACCAGGTCGGCGAGCTGCGCCGTGTTGACCAGGTTGCCGTTGTGGCCGAGCGCGATGGATCCGTGCGCGGTGGCGCGGAACGTCGGCTGGGCGTTCTCCCATACGGAGGCGCCCGTGGTCGAGTAGCGGGCGTGACCGACCGCGATATGACCCTGGAGCGAACCGAGAGAGGTCTCGTCGAAGACCTGGGAAACCAGGCCCATGTCCTTGAAGACGAGGATCTGGGAGCCGTTGCTGACCGCGATACCCGCGGATTCCTGGCCCCGATGCTGGAGGGCGTACAGCCCGAAGTACGTGAGCTTGGCGACCTCTTCGCCCGGAGCCCAGACACCGAAGACGCCACAAGCGTCCTGGGGGCCCTTCTCACCGGGGAGCAGGTCGTGGTTGAGTCGTCCGTCACCACGTGGCACGCCTCCGAGTGTAGGCGAGATCGACCACTGGTCCGAATGCGGAATATGCCCCCGGCGGTGGATCAGCGCTGTGCGACGGCCCGGACACTGGTGCCGTTTTCGCTGGTCAGCGTGAGGTTCCGGCCGTCGATCTCATAGCTCACGGTGCCGCTGAACAGCTTCGTCAGCGTCTTCTCGCCGGCCATGAGTGAGTCTTCGCACATCATTCGGGTCATGCCCGGCACGCCGAGGGTGATACGGCCGTCGCGCACGGTGGCGTCGGCGGTCACACGGTTGCAGCCGAGGCTGCCGGCGACGGTGCCCTCCACCTTGTCGAAGGTGAGGTGGGCGCGGTGGTCGAGGGCGGGGGTGGTGACGGTCCACTGGGTGCCGTACAGCGGGCTGTCCTCGGTCCTGCTGAGGCGGACGGTGTCGCCGGACCCGGTGGTGAGGGTGAGGCGGCCGTCGTCCACCTCGGTCTTCAGGGCGCCGTCACCGAGGGCGCGGGCCACGGTGCTCTCGAAGTCCATGATCTTCTCGGAGCAGGCCCGCAGGGTGGTTTCCCGGTCGTCGAACCGGATGCGGTCGCCGTCGAAGGTGACACGGCCCTTGAACAGGTTGCACCCGTAGTCTCCGGTGGCCCGGCCGTCCTCTTCCAGGGTGAGGTTCGCTCCGTCGGGGGCACGGTGGGTGGTGCCGTCGACGGTGACGCCGTCGATGGTCCAGCGGATGCCGGTGACCGGCTCCGCCGCCTCCGCGCTGCCGCTGCCGGCGTCCGCCTTCTCACTGCCACAGGCCGCCGCGAGCGGAACGATGAGCACGGCGGCGGCCGTCAGGATCATGCGCTGCTGGTGCTTCTGCCTGTACATGCCGATGGGACGGGGACGGGGAGCGGGTGGTTCCCCCTCCGTCCCCGGCTCATGCCAGCAGCGGCAGATACGGTCCGAGGTCCGCCCGCTCTCCACTCGCGCTCACCTCGGCGGCGGCCACGGCGTCCTGCCAGGCGGTCCGGCCGCAGGCCAGCCGGAGCCAGATCAGCGGGTCGGTCTCGACGACGTTCGGCGGGGTGCCCCGGGTGTGCCTCGGTCCCTCGACGCACTGCACGACCGCGTACGGCGGTATCCGCACCTCCGTCGACCGACCGGGTGCCTTCGCGGCGAGCACGTCGGCCAGCAGCCGGGTGCAGGCGGCGACGGCCCGACGGTCGTACGGGACGTCCAGGCCGGGGACGGCGGCGTTCAGGTCGTCGGTGTGGACGACGAGTTCCACGGTGCGGGTGACGACGTAGTCGGCCAGCGGCAGGGCGCCCGCGCTGGTGGGGAGCAGCCTGCTGTCCGGGTGGGTGTCGAGTCGGGCGGTGAAGCGCTGTTCGACGTCCGCGAGATGGGCGTCGAGACCGGGGTGGTCCGCCGCGAGCCGGCGGGCGGTGCCGGCGATGGCGCCGGCGTCGGCCGCGATGGCGGCCGGCCAGTCGAGCAGGTGCCCGTCCTGCCGTGCGGGCTCCGGCTCGTCGAGCAGCCGGTCCACGGCCGTGAGCGCCATCCCGAGGTGCGCAACCAGCTCCCGTACGGTCCAGTCCCCGAGCCGGGTGGGCAGGGTGAGCTGCTGCGGGGTGAGGGTGCGGACCGCCGCCCGCACGTTCCCGAACTGGGCCAGCACGGCGGCGCGGGTCTTCGCGGGGTCGTAGGAGCGGGTGCGCTTCTTGGCCGGGGGCATGGCGGCAGCCTATGCGGGACCGACCGTTGCCGGTTCGGGTACGTCGAACACCTCGCCGTTGCGGGGGACGCCTATGCCGCGCCAGGTGAACGGGATGCCGCGCGCGGTGTCCGGGTCGGGGCCGTCCATCAGCTGGAAGTGCAGGTGGGGCTCGCTGGAGTTGCCGGAGTTGCCGCAGGCGGCGACTACCTCCCCGGCGCGCACCCGGTCGCCCTCGCGCACCGTGAAGGAACCGCGCTTCACGTGGGCGTAGGCCGCGTGGATCCCGTCACCGAGGTCCAGTACGAGGTGGTTGCCGAGGATCCGGTGGACTCCCGCCATCTCGCGCAGCGAGCCCTCGATCAGCATCAGGTACAGCAGCGCGGGCAGCGAGCCCCGGCTGAGATGGTCGCGCTGCCGGTCGTGCACCCGTACGACCCGGGCGTCGGCGACGGCGCGCAGCGGAACACCGAACGCCGGGAACGCGCCAGGGCGGCGGGTGAGCGGCCACAGCGCGGAGAAGCCGGGACGGGCACCCGGCTCCGGCTCGGCCACGACATCGATGGCGTAGGTCTGGCCGTAGGCGTGCACTCCGTGGCTCGGAGTGCGGTCGGCCGGGCTGTTCAGCGCGGACCAGCGGCCGGTGACGGGCGGGGCGACCTCGACGGGCTCACGGGCGACACCCGGGGCGTCCGGGGCACCGCCCCACCGGTTCACCGTGATGACCACGGCGTAGGCCAGGGCCAGCACCAGGAGGTTCCACCACCAGCCGTAGCCCCAGCCGAAGGCGATGTGTGCGGTCACCAGTCCGATGAAGCCGAGCTGCAGGCCCCGGAAAGTGATCATGGCGATCTTGCGTGCGGACATGCTTCCCCCTCGTCCTCGGTGCCGGACCGTTGCCCTCGGTGCCCGGCCGTGGTCAGGGCCGCGCCGCCGACAGCGTCACCAGCAGGGGTACGACCCGGCCGGGCGGTACCTCGTAACGACCCCGGCCGGTGGTGTGCAGCCAGCCGGCGCCGGTCAGCTGGCGCAGATGGTGGTAGATCTGGCCGGTCGTGCCGATCCCCTCCAGCTCCGCCAGCTCGGCCGCGGTGCGGCGGCCACCGACTGTCTCGCGGAGCAGCCGGAGCCGTACCGGATGGCCGAGCGCGGCGAGCGCCTCGGCGGCGTCCGGCCACTCGTAGGCCAGCAGCCCCTCGGTCAGGGCGCCGTGCTGCCACTCGTACTGCTCGCCGGTCGGCATCCGGACCACACCGGTGAACAGCACGCCCCCGTCGGCCGCCTTCAGCTCCGCGAGCTGCTGCTTCAGACCCTCCAGGGCCCAGAAGTCGCCCTCGCCCAGGCCGGGGGCGGCGCGGTCGGCCGCCTCCAGTGCCGCCAGCCGGCGTTCGAGCTCGGTCATGCGCTCTTCGAGTTCCACGTCTTCGAGATTACGTAACTACGTAATCTCGCGCAAGGGCCTTTCGGCAATGGCCTCGACACGCCGAAGCCCCCGACCGGGCGGGGGCTTCGTACGGAAGGGGCGGGCGGATCAGGCCAGAAGTGCCGGGATCGTGCCCTCGTGGGCCTCGCGCAGCTCGGTCAGGGTGAGCGCGAACTCGCCCTGGACCTCGATGGTGTCGCCGTCGACGACACCGACACGGGTGGCCGGGAGGCCGCGCGCACCGCACATGTCGTTGAAGCGGAGCTCCTCCGAGCGCGGCACGGCGACGACCGCGCGACCGGCCGACTCGGAGAACAGGAAGGTGAAGGCGTCGAGCCCGTCGGGCACGACCAGACGCGCGCCCTTCTCCCCGAGCAGCGCCGACTCGACGACCGCCTGGACCAGACCGCCGTCCGACAGGTCGTGCGCGGAGTCGATCATGCCGTCGCGGGACGCGGAGATCAGGATCTCGCCGAGCAGCCGCTCACGCTCCAGGTCGACCCTGGGCGGCAGGCCGCCGAGGTGGTCGTGGACGACCTGGGACCAGGCCGAGCCGCCGAACTCCTCACGGGTGTCACCGAGCAGGTACAGCAGCTGGCCGTCCTCCTGGAACGCGACCGGCGTGCGGCGGGCCACGTCGTCGATGACACCCAGGACCGCGACCACCGGCGTCGGGTGGATGGCGGCCTCGCCCGTCTGGTTGTAGAGGGAGACGTTGCCACCGGTCACCGGGGTGCCGAGCTGCTGACAGCCGTCGGCGAGACCGCGAACGGCCTCGGCGAACTGCCACATGACCGCCGGGTCCTCCGGCGAGCCGAAGTTCAGGCAGTCGGAGACGGCGAGCGGCTTGGCGCCGGTCGTCGCCACGTTGCGGTAGGCCTCGGCGAGGGCCAGCTGGGCGCCCGTGTAGGGGTCGAGCTTGGCGTAGCGGCCGTTGCCGTCGGTGGCGATCGCGACGCCGAGACCGGACGCCTCGTCGATGCGGATCATGCCGGAGTCCTCGGGCTGGGCGAGGACGGTGTTGCCCTGCACGAAGTGGTCGTACTGCTGGGTGATCCACTGCTTGGAGGCCTGGTTGGGCGAGCCGACGAGCCGGAGGACCTGGTCCCTCAGCTCGTCACCCGTCGCCGGGCGGGGCAGCTTGTTCGCGTCGTCCGCCTGGAGTTCGTCCTGCCAGGACGGGCGGGCGTAGGGGCGCTCGTAGACCGGGCCGTCGTGGGCGACGGTGCGCGGGTCGACGTCGACGATCTTTCCGCCGTGCCAGTAGATCTCCAGCCGGTCGCCGTCGGTCACCTCACCGATGACGGTGGCGATGACGTCCCACTTGTCGCAGATCTCGAGGAAGCGGTCGACCTTCTCCGGCTCCACGACCGCGCACATGCGCTCCTGCGACTCGCTCATGAGGATCTCCTCGGGCGAGAGCGTGGAGTCGCGCAGCGGTACGTCGTCGAGGGTGACGCGCATGCCGCCGGAGCCGTTGGAGGCCAGCTCGGAGGTGGCGCAGGACAGGCCGGCCGCGCCGAGGTCCTGGATGCCGACGACCAGCTTCTCGGCGAACGCCTCCAGGGTGCACTCGATGAGGAGCTTCTCCTGGAAGGGGTCGCCGACCTGGACCGCCGGGCGCTTCGACGGCTTGGCGTCGTCGAACGTCTCGCTCGCCAGGATCGACGCGCCGCCGATGCCGTCGCCGCCGGTGCGGGCGCCGTAGAGGATGACCTTGTTGCCGGCGCCTGACGCCTTGGCGAGGTGGATGTCCTCGTGCCGCATGACACCGATGGCACCGGCGTTGACCAGCGGGTTGCCCTGGTAGCAGGCGTCGAAGACGACCTCGCCGCCGATGTTGGGCAGGCCCAGGCAGTTGCCGTAGCCGCCGATGCCGGCGACGACGCCCGGGAGGACGCGCTTGGTGTCGGGGTGGTCCGCGGCGCCGAAGCGCAGGGGGTCCACGACCGCGACCGGGCGGGCGCCCATCGCGATGATGTCGCGGACGATGCCGCCGACGCCCGTGGCCGCACCCTGGTAGGGCTCGACGTACGACGGGTGGTTGTGCGACTCGACCTTGAAGGTGACCGCGTAGCCCTGGCCGACGTCGACGACACCGGCGTTCTCGCCGATGCCGACGAGGAGGGCCTCGGACTCGGGGGCCTTCTCACCGAACTGGCGCAGGTGGACCTTGCTGCTCTTGTACGAGCAGTGCTCGGACCACATCACCGAGTACATGGCGAGCTCGGCGCCGGTCGGGCGGCGGCCGAGGATCTCCACCACCTGCTCGTACTCGTCCTTCTTCAGGCCGAGCTCGGCCCAGGGCAGCTCGACCTCGGGGGTCGCGGCCGCGTGCTCGACCGTGTCCAGAGGCGTCTTGCTCATGCGGTGACCAGCTTCTTGAGGATCGAGGTGAAGAACGGCAGGCCGTCGGTACGGCCCGTACCGATCAGCGACTCGACGGCGTGCTCGGGGTGCGGCATCAGGCCGACGACGTTGCCGGCGGCGTTGGTGATGCCGGCGATGTCGTTGAGCGAGCCGTTCGGGTTGAAGTCCATGTAACGGAACGCGACGCGGCCCTCGGACTCCAGCTCGTCCAGCGTCCGCTGATCGGCGACGTAGCGGCCGTCCATGTTCTTCAGCGGGATGTGGATCTCCTGCCCGGCCGTGTAGTCCGTGGTCCAGGCGGTGTCCGCGTTCTCCACCCGCAGCTTCTGGTCGCGGCAGATGAAGTGCAGGTGGTCGTTGCCCAGCATGCCGCCGGGGAGCAGGTGCGCCTCGGTGAGGATCTGGAAACCGTTGCAGATGCCGAGCACCGGCAGGCCGGCCCGGGCCTGGTCGATGAGGGTGTCCATCACCGGCGAGAAGCGTGCGATGGCGCCCGCGCGGAGATAGTCGCCGTACGAGAAGCCACCGCAGAGCACCACGGCGTCGACCTGCTTGAGATCCTTGTCCTTGTGCCAGAGGGCGACGGGTTCGGCGCCGGCGACGCGGATCGCGCGCTGCGTGTCCCGGTCGTCCAGGCTGCCGGGGAAAGTGACGACGCCAATACGAGCGGTCACTTCACGGCCTCCGCGACGTTCTCCACGCGGACGGTGAAGTCCTCGATCACGGTGTTGGCGAGGAAGGATTCCGCAAGATCGTGGATACGCGCGAGCGCGGCCTCGTCGACCGGCCCGTCAACTTCCAGTTCGAATCGCTTTCCCTGACGGACGTCCGAGATCCCTTCGAAACCCAGTCGCGGCAGTGCGCGCTGCACCGCCTGGCCCTGGGGGTCGAGGATCTCCGGCTTGAGCATGACGTCGACTACGACGCGTGCCACTGGCACTCCCGGTGTGTGGTGCTGAGCAGGTCCCTTCAGACTACCCGCACAAAATTTCTACGCGAGTAGAGTTGTAGGAATCTACGTGACCACGATCACGATTCGGCATCGCGGGGAGGCCGCAGGGAAAAAATCCGGGAAAGATCAGCCTTCACTCGTACAACGCTATTGCGCCGCAGACACGCGGACAGATTTAGTCAGGCTTCACAATGCATTGCCGAGCACTGTACAAATGAATTGTCATTAGCAGACACTTTGCCCGATTACAGGGCGAACAGCCGACATCTCGGCGACGTACCGGCACGTCATCACGGACGTACGGACGAGAGGTGTCACACGAAGGGACCGATATTCGTGGCGCAGAAGGTCGTGGTCACTCTCTTTGACGACATCGACGGCTCGGAAGCGGCGGAAACGATCGCCTTCGGACTCGACGGCAAGTCGTACGAGATCGACCTCAATGAAGCCAATGCCAGGAAACTGCGGAAGGCGCTCGAGCCCTACGTGGACGCCGGCCGCAAGCGGTCGCGCTCCGGCAAGGCGTACCGGCAGACGGAGGTCGCCCCCGACCCGGCCGCCGTGCGTGCCTGGGCCCAGGCGAACCGGATGGACGTCCCCGCGCGGGGACGGATCCCCAAGAAGGTCTATGAGGCGTTCGCCGCGGCACGGTGAGCCGGGCCGGCCGGGCTCGGCGGGGTGCGGACCCCGGACCCGACAGGGTGACGCACCCCGAGCCCGTTCGGGTGACCCGCCCGACGGCCGGTCACCCACCCCTCACGGCAACCGACTTGCGCAGCACCCCCGCTGATCAGTTAGAGTCTGGAGCACGCCGAGGGGCAAGGCCGAAAGGCCGGGCTCACGGAGTACATGCGGGTGTAGTTCAGTAGTAGAACATCCCCCTTCCAGGGGGAAGGCGCAGTGTGCAATTCCTGTCACCCGCTCTGCATCGCCTACCGGGCATCCTTGTCGATCAGGTAGACTGGTGCCCGCGCCGATCGGTGAGAGCCGGTCGGAGGCAATGCGGACGTAGCTCAGTTGGTAGAGCGCAACCTTGCCAAGGTTGAGGTCGCGAGTTCGAACCTCGTCGTCCGCTCTTTGATCAAGGCCCCGGTCATTGACCGGGGCCTTTGTCGCGCCCTGACACTAGTGGCCCTCCACGAGTGGGACCCCATGAGTGGCCCTCCATGAGCGCCGTTCTTCCCGTGAGCGTCCGTCCGGTGAGTGCCGGTCCGGAATGCCCTCTGACATTTGTCATGTCCCGTGATGACAGCCCGCACTGCCCAGGCGTCCGGGTTACCGGGATGATCGAGGCATGGAAACGAACGGACACGAACACGTGATTGAGGTCACCGACCTGCGACGTGTCTACGGGGGCGGGTTCGAAGCGGTGCGCGGGATCGGCTTCTCCGTGCGGCGCGGCGAGATCTTCGCCCTGCTGGGCACCAACGGAGCGGGCAAGACCTCCACCGTCGAGCTGCTGGAGGGCCTCGCCGCCCCGGCCGGCGGGCGGATCCGGGTCCTCGGCCACGACCCGTACACCGAGCGCGCCGCCGTGCGGCCCCGCACCGGCGTGATGCTCCAGGAAGGGGGCTTCCCCTCCGAGCTGACCGTCGCCGAGACCGCCCGGATGTGGGCGGGCTGTGTCAGTGGGGCCCGGCCGGAGCGGGAAGTACTGACGCTGGTCGGGCTGGAGACGAAGACCGGCGTCCGCGTGAAGCAGCTCTCCGGGGGCCAGCGGCGCCGCCTGGACCTCGCGCTCGCCCTGCTCGGCGATCCGGAGGTGCTCTTCCTCGACGAGCCGACCACCGGACTCGATCCCGAAGGCCGACGGGAGACCTGGGAGTTGGTGAACGCGCTGCGCGACCGCGGTACGACCGTGCTGCTCACCACGCACTACCTCGAAGAGGCCGAGTTCCTCGCCGACCGGATCGCGATCATGCGCGAGGGCCGCATCGCCGTCACCGGCACCCCGGCCGAGGTGACCGCCTCCGAACCGTCCCGGATCACCTTCGAACTGCCCGAGGGCTACTTCGTGGGCGACCTGCCGCCGCTCGACGAGCTGGGCGTGAGCGACCACACGGTCGACGGCCGGACCGTCCGGCTCCGCACCCACGAACTGCAGCGGGTGGCCACGGAGCTGCTGGTGTGGGCGCGGGACACCGGGGTGGAGCTGCGCCGGCTGGACGTGCGGTCGGCGTCCCTGGAGGAGGCGTTCCTCAGGATCGCCAAGGAGGCGTCCGCAGGGGCGACCGCGACGAAGGAGTACGCGGCATGAGCACGACCGTGACCACCCCGATCAGCCGGATGGGCGCGCTCGCCCGGGCTGAACTGACCCTGCTCGGGCGGAGCAAGGGTACGCTCGTCGCCGCGCTGTTCGTGCCGCTCGTGCTGCCGTTCAGCGTGCGTGAGGCGGCCAAGGAAATGGACCTCGCCGAGGTCGGGCTCACCCTCGGCACGATGGTGCTGCCGGCCGCGATCGGTTTCTCCCTCCTGTTCGCCGTCTACGCGGCGCTCGTCGGCTCCTTCGTCGCCCGGCGCGAGGAACTCGTCCTCAAGCGGTTGCGCACCGGAGAGCTGCGGGACGCCGAGATCCTGGCCGGCTCCGCGCTGCCGGCTGCCTCGACGGGTCTGGTGCAGTCGCTGCTGCTGGCCGCCGGCTGTGCGGTCCTGCTGGACATGGCGGCCCCGCCCGCCGTCCACCTGTCAGTGCTGGGCCTGCTGCTGGGTGTGGTGCTGTGCGCGGCGCTCGCGGCCGTCACCGCGAGCTTCACCCGGACCAGCGAGAGCGCGCAGGTCACGCCGATGCCGGTGATGTTCCTCTCGATGCTCGCCTCCGGGATGATGATCCCCCTGGAGATTCTTCCCGAGCGGGTCGCCACCTTCTGCGAGTTGCTGCCGCTGACCCCCGTGATGACCCTGGTGCGCGGCGGCTTCACCGGCGACCTGTCGGCCGGCGAGACGCTGGGAGCCGTGACGGTGGCGGTGGCCTGGATCGTGTTCGCGGTGTTTGCTGTACGACGCTGGTTCCGCTGGGAGCCGAGGCACTGACACGGGCCGGGGCCTGTCCGGCGGACCGGGCCGGAGAGAACCGAGGGCCCTTTGCTGCACCAGGTGAGCAGGGTGCGCCGCATGCGGCCGCGAGGCGGGGGAGCAGTCGGACGGGGAGCCGGCAACCGGCGGCGAGGCCGCCGGGGGCGCCTCCCCCTCCTCTGGGACAGCGGGGCGAGCACGCGACAGACCCTCCGCGTCTCCGGCACGATCCGCCGTACACGACCTGGGGCAGGGAGCACGAGGAGATGAACAGGCCCGGCGGCTGGTGGGGGCGCAAGAGCACACCGGCGAAGTTCGAGACGTACACCCGGTGGTCGTTCCACATGCTCGCGTTGACCGAGCTGTCGGTGGCGATCGGGCCGGTGATCGGGCAGGTGGAGCAGCGGCGGCCGGCCCTGATGCTGGTGGCCCTGGCGGCCGTGCACAGCGTGGTCTGCGGTGTGACCGGCTCGCGCGCCCTGGACTGGCATCGCGGCCAGCGGAACCGGCCGGTCCGGACGCTGTGGTCGTTCGGTGCCGCGACCGTGCTGGTGGCCGCCGTCACGCTCGTCATCGCCCGGCAGAGCCCCGGCGGCGGTGAGGTGGAGGGCGCCGCCGGCGGGATCTTCGCGATCACGATGGTCTTCGGCGCCGGTACGACGGCCATCGGCATGCGCGAGCGCGAGCGGATGACCGCCATGGTGGCGGCCTTCGCGGCGGGTGCGGGAGTGGTGTCCTGGGCCGTCACACAGTCCTGGGCCGTCGCTCTGGTCACCGCTCTGGTCGTGCTGGCCGGCGGCGGATTCTTCGCCTTCACCTCCGCCTTCTCCGTCTGGCTGCTCAACGCCGTCTACGAACTGGACGAGGCACGTGAGACCCGCGCCCGGCTCGCCGTCGCCGAGGAGCGGCTCAGGTTCGGGCGGGACCTGCACGACGTCATGGGTCGCAACCTCGCGGTGATCGCGCTGAAGAGCGAACTGGCCGTCCAACTGGCCCAGCGGGAGCGGCCGGAGGCAGTGACCCAGATGGTCGAGGTACAACGGCTCGCGCACGAGGCCCAGCGAGAGGTGCGCGACGTCGTACGCGGCTACCGCGAGGCCGACCTCGGCAGCGAACTCGCGGGCGCGCAGGGTGTACTGACCGCCGCCGGTATCGACTGCACGGTCACCGGACCGGTGACCGGGTTCCCCGCGCCGGTGCAGTCCGCGCTCGGATGGGCGGTGCGGGAGGCCGCCACCAATGTGCTGCGGCACGGGGACGCGCGGTGGTGCGGGATGGAACTAGGGGTACGGAAGGGGCGTGTGGTGCTGACGGTGGAGAACGACGGGGTGCCCCAGTCCGGCGGCTCGGGCGGGGGGTCCGGGCTCATCGGGCTGCGCGAGCGGCTGGCGGAGATCGGGGGGACGCTGCGGGCCGGTCCCACCGGGGACGGGCGGTTCCTGCTGACCGTGGAGGTCCCCCTGCCCGCACATTCCGGCGAGGCCGCTCCCGCCGTCGGCGCCCCCGATCCGGTGAGTGAGGCGACACCGTGACCGGCCCTCGGCCCGTGCGGCTGCTGCTGGCCGACGACGAGCATCTGATCCGGGGCGCACTGGCCGCGCTGCTGTCGCTCGAGGACGACCTGACGGTCGTCGCCGAGGCGGCCACCGGGCCGGAGGCACTGGCGATGGCCCGGGCGCACGGCCCCGACGTGGCCGTACTGGATCTGCAGATGCCCGGCGCGGACGGTGTGAAGGTCGCCACATCCCTGCGGGCCGAGCTGCCCGACTGCCGGGTGCTGATCGTGACCAGTCATGGGCGTCCGGGGCATCTGAAGCGGGCGCTCGCCGCGGGAGTACGCGGGTTCGTCCCCAAGACCGTCAGTGCCCAGCACCTCGCGGAGATCATCCGCACGGTGCACGCGGGAAACCGTTATGTCGACCCCGAGTTGGCCGCCGACGCAATCGCCGCCGGCGACTCCCCGCTGACCGTGCGCGAGGCCGAGGTGCTGGAGCTGGCGGCGGACGGCGCGCCGGTGGCGGAGATCGCGGAGCGGGCCGCGCTGTCCCAGGGGACCGTGCGCAACTATCTCTCCTCGGCCGCCTCGAAGCTCGGGGCCGAGAACCGGCATGCGGCGGTGCGCCTCGCACGGGAGCGAGGTTGGGTATAGTGGAGGTCGCGCCACGGCGCATGCGAACGTAGCTCAGTTGGTAGAGCGCAACCTTGCCAAGGTTGAGGTCGCGAGTTCGAACCTCGTCGTTCGCTCAGGATCAAAGGCCCCGGTCGTCGACCGGGGCCTTTGTCATGGGCCGGGCCCCCGGGGGCCCGGCTTCGTGCGTTCAGCTCCAGGTGGTGCCGGTCAACCGCTCGTACGCCTCCACGTACTTGGCCCGGGTGGCGTCCACCACGTGCTGCGGCAGCGGCGGCGGGGGCTGCTCGCTCCCGCGGTCCCAGCCCGACTCGGCGGAGGTGAGCCAGTCCCGTACGAACTGCTTGTCGTACGAGGGCTGTGCGTGGCCCGGCTCCCACTGCTCGGCCGGCCAGAAGCGGGAGGAGTCCGGGGTGAGCACCTCGTCGGCGATGACCAGGGTCTCGCCGTCGAAGCCGAACTCGAACTTCGTGTCCGCGAGGACGATCCCCCGGTCGCGGGCGATGTCGCGGGCACGGGAGTAGGCGGCGAGGGTCGCCTGGCGCAGCCGGGCCGCGGTGTCCGCGCCGACCTGGCGGGCGACCTCCTCGTAGGACACGTTCTCGTCGTGCTCGCCGACGGCGGCCTTGGTGGCCGGGGTGAAGATCGGGGCGGGCAGTTCCGAGCCGTCCACCAGGCCCTCGGGGAGGGCGAGGCCGCAGACCGTACGGGACTCGTTGTACTCGGCGAGGCCCGAGCCGGTGAGGTAGCCGCGGGCCACGCACTCCACGGGGACCATGTTCAGCGATGTGCAGACCAGGGTGCGGCCCGCCCAGTCGGCGGGGGCGCCGGCCGGGAGTTCGGTGCTGAGGACATGGTTGGGGAGCAGGTCGGCGAGCTGGTCGAACCACCACAGGGACAGCTGGGTGAGCACCCGGCCCTTGTCGGGGATCTCGGTCGGCAGCACCCAGTCGTAGGCGGAGATACGGTCGCTGGCGACCATCACGAGGTCGCCCGCCTCGTTGCGGTACAGCTCGCGCACCTTGCCGGTGTGCAGGTGCACCAGGCCCGGAACCTGGATCGGTTCGGGCTTTTCGACGAATCCGGACACGGTTCCTCCCCGTGGTTGAACAAAGGAGCGCCCGCGGGGCTCCCACAGGGCGGCGGTGGGAGTCGGGCGGGCCCAGTGACTCGATTCTCCCGTATGGGACGAACGGCCGCGGCCGGGGGTCAGTCGCGTTTGCAGATGCGGTCCAGGAGGTTGGCGGTGGCGCGCTGGATCCGGGGGTCGACATGGCCCGGGCGGTCCAGCGCCGGGGACCAGGCGAAGGTGCCGGCGGCGAAGACCCAGGCTCCGGAGGGGGCCCGGTAGAGGGAGGTCTCCTGGTGGCGCCGGGCGCCCTTCCGGTCGGTGTAGGGGGAGTGCGCGAGCAGGACGCGCTCCTCGTGCTCGGGCAGCGGGGTGCGCGGGTAGTAACGGTCGGCCTCGCCCACGACCATGCCCTCGATGCCGTCGCCCTCGTGGGCGCCGGTCGCCTCCCACATCCAGTGGTCCGCGTTGCGGACGATCAGCGGGTGCGGCCGCGGCACATGACCGGCGTACTGGATGCCGAGCAGTTGCTGCTCCGCGCGGTCGATCTCCCGCCACAGCACCGGTTTTCCCGGGCCCTGGCGTTTGCGGCAGGCCAGCAGGCGGTTCGGGCCGGACGGGGAGGGGACGAGCTCCACCTGCCAGTACAGGGTGTTGGCGGAGAGGAAGACCAGGGACGTGCCGTGCGCGCGGGCGCGTTCCACGGCGGTGCGCATGGGCGCCGACCAGTACTCGTCGTGGCCGGGGAAGACCAGGCCACGGTGACGTGCGGGGTCGACACGGCCGGCGTGCAGATCGCGGGCGTCGGCGTAGGCGAGGTCGTAGCCGTAGCGCTCGGCCCATCGGATGACATCGTAGGCGTGCCCGACGTGCAGCGGCAGGCCGGCGCCCGCGTAGGGGCGGTCGAAGGAGACGGTGGTGGCGGCGTCGGACTCACCGAGGAGCCTGCCCTGCTCGTCCCAGGCGTGGTAGAGGCTGGCGCCGGTGCGGCCGTCCTCCGGGTAGAGGTTGTAGGCCTGCCAGGTGACGTCGGGCAGGACGAGGAGGAGGTCCGCCGGGCGGTTGTCGCGCACGGTGAACGGGATGTGCGAGCGGTAGCCGTCGGCCGTGGTGAGCACGGCGACGTACGCGCCGACGCTCCAGTACGACGGGACGGGTAATCGCCAGGACAGCCACCAGTGGTGGCAGGAGACGGTGCGGTCGGCGGTGAGCGGCGGGGGCTGCACCATGCCGGACAGGCGCGGGCTGGAGGTGATCTTCGTGGCGCCGTGACCGCTGTAGTGGCCGATGCGGTAGACGTCGACGCCGAACTCCTGGGGCGGGTCGACGGTGACGTGGAAGTCGATGGCTTCGCCGGGGGCGACGGCACCGGTGGAGGTGAAGCCCTTGATCTGGCGGCGCACGTCGTCGGCGGCGCGGGGGCCGCCGGAGGAGCGGGGGGTGGGGACCCCGATACCGCCCTGCCCGGGGATACGGGCCGTGGCCCGGTCCGTGTGCGGTACCGGGTCCGGGTCCATGTACCAGGGGACGATCCGGCCGGTGTCGCCGAAGTAGGTCTCGCTGCCCCGCAGCCACGGCAGGGGGCCCTGTCCGAAGGGATCGTTCACGGCGTGCGCCAGTGCTCCCGACTCCCAACGGCGGATCTGCTCCGAGCCCATGAGCGCTCCCCTCCCTCGTGGCCCCGTTGCGGTGCGGTGCGCGGTGCTGTTCGGCAGTCGCCCGACGGGTGAGGTCTGGCGTCAGTCATGTGCTTGTCGTCTGTCGCGAGCTCTTGCCAGTGAGTTCGAACGGTCCAAGCACATCACATAACGCACGCAGTCCGTCACCGTTCGTTCTGAATTGACCGAAAGCGGAAGACTGAGCTCCGGGAAGCGTGGGGTGGCCTGGGGTGGCCTGGGGTGGCGTGGAGCGGGGGTCGCGGGCTCAGACGAGCCGTACCGGTTTCTCGGGGCGTATGCCGTGCCGGGTCAGCCACAGACGGAGGTCGGAGGGATCGCCGTCCTCGATCAGGGCCAGGACCTGGGGGGACAGGTCAGCCGCCCGAACGCCGCCCAGGAGCAGTGTCGGGCCGTCGAGCCAGTCGAGCCCCGGGGCGGCGCCCGCGGTGTCCATCGCGGCGCAGCAGACCATCGCCGTGATGTGGTCGGCGAGCAGCTCACGGGCGGTGCGCGGGGACTGGAGCGGGAAGAGGGGGAGCGCGCGGTCGTCGCGCTGGGCGGCGGGGTCGGGGGCGCCGGGGGGCGCGGTGCCGTCCGGGCGCGCGGCGGAGGCGTGGGCCGCGGCGGAGGCCGCCAGGGCCTCACGCGCCAGCTCGGCACTGAGCCCGGCGGCCAGTGCGGCGCTGCGAGCGGTGGTACCGGAGAGGTCCTCGTCGTCGTCCAGTACGGGGGCGAGGTCGGGGCCGGGCCCGACGGGGCCGGGACCGGAACCGGGGCCGGGGCCGAAAGGACCCGAACCGGAGCCGGACGACGGCGCGAGACCGGAACCGTGCTCGCCAAACGGGGCAGGGGCCTCCTCCGAGGCGGCAGGCCCGGTCAGTCGGGTGGGCTCCGTGGACGGGGCCGACGGCGAGAACGGCGCCGTCTCCCGGGGCGCCGCCGGTTCCCCGGGCGCGGGCCGGGTCGTCAGGTGGGCGAGGATGCGGGTGAGGGTCGGGCCGTCCGGGGCCGAGGGCTCTCCCGGAGCGGGCGCGGGTACGTGGAGGGCGTCCAGGATCCGGTGGAGACGGGCGGCGTCGGCGCGCCACTTGCGGTCGACGACCTCCTCCGGGTAGTCGCCCCAGTGGACCGGCGACCAGTCCGGGCCGGTCTCCGCGGGCCCGCCGTGGAAAAGACGGGCGGCGAGCAGCGACGCGGCCTCATCCATCGCACCGGGCTCTTCGAGCAGGTCACAGGCGGGACGCTCACCGAGGCGGGAGGTGAAGCCCTCCGCCAGCCGGTCGCGGCGGGACAGTTCGGTGAGCGCCGCCACCACCCCCGCGTTGAGCCGCGACGGCCAGCGGCCCATCCGCCAGGCGGGCAGCGCGACCCGGGTGAGCAGCCGGTCCCAGCCCGCGTACGCCAGGCCCACCTGTTCCTGGGCGACGATCCGCAGTCCGTAGTCCACAGCCTGTGCACGGTCGGCCGCCGCGGCGGCGACCCCGCGCTCCATCTCGGCGGCATGCTCCCGGCACCCGCGCAGCAGCAGCCGGACCACCCGGCCGACGCCCGCGAGGACCCCGCGGACCACCGGCCCGCGGCGCGGTGCCGACGTCACGGCCACGGCGGCGTCCAGCCCTTGGACGAAGCGCCGGGCGGCGGCTATGTCCGGGTGCGCCGACGGTCCCGTACCGGCGACGACCGGGGCGAGGACCGCGCGCAGCTCGCCCACGCGCATCCACCACAGGAACGGGGAGCCGATCACCAGCACGGGTGCGGCGGGCGTCCCGCGGGAAGGCCGCCCCGCGCCCGCTATGTCGCCGTGCTCCTCGGCCGGCGGGGGGCCGTGAGCCGGGTGGGTGCGGTCCTCCAGCCAGCTGTCGCAGTCCGGGGTGAGCGCTATCGAGGAAGGAGCCGGGACGTCGAGGCGGTCGGCCAGGTCACGCACCATCCGGTACAGGTCGGGGGCCGCCTCCTCGGCGACCGGCACCGTAGGGCTCACGGCGGGCCGCGCCCGGGCGACGACCAGGGCGACTCCGGCGGCGAGGAGCAGGACGAGCAGAGCGACGGGCGTCAGGAGCCGGCGGGCGAGATCCCAGCCGGCGCCCGGGAGATGGCCGGTGGAGCCGCCGACGAGCAGGATCACGGCGACGGCGGTCGGCAGCAGTGCGACGGCCAGCGCCCGGCTGCGGACCCGCAGCACCGCCAGCGCCCGGGAACGCGCGCTCGGTGCCTCCGCTCCCGCTGCCCGCGTACGGCTTCCGCTCATGGTCCGACGTCACCCCCTCCCGGCTCCGGATGCTGTCCTGGCGTTGCCCATGCCCCCACTGTGGCACCCGTCACTGACATCGCAATGCCGGTGGGCCAAGTGCCGGAACGCTTGCGCGGCACCCTAGTTGGGGCCCCGGTTCACGTCAGCCGGATGGCCTATCGCTCACTCGATGGAATGGCTCTGGGGAAAGGTGGATGACGCAGGGCAAGGGTCAGGCCCCGGATTCTGAGACGGATCCGGGGCCTGCGGGGTTCATCGGTGCCGGGGAGCGGACCGGCCCTCCTGCTACGCGTCCCGCGCCGCCTTCGCCGCGATGTCCGTGCGGTGCTGGGAGCCGTCGAGGCCGATACGGGACACCGCGCGGTAGGCGCGGTCGCGGGCCTCGGTGAGGTCCTTGCCGGTCGCCGTGACGGACAGCACGCGCCCGCCCGCGCTGACGACCGCATCGCCCTCGAGCTTCGTCCCGGCGTGCAGTACGTACGCGTGCGGGGCGTCCTGGGCGGCGACCTCGTCCAGGCCGGTGATCGGATCACCGGTACGGGGGGTGCCGGGGTAGTTGTGCGAGGCGACGACCACGGTGACCGCGGCCTCCTCGCTCCAGCGCGTCGGCTCCAGATGGGCGAGATTGCCGGTGGCCGCGGCCATCAGGATGCCGCCCAGCGGGGTCTTCAGCCGGGCCAGGACCACCTGGGTCTCGGGGTCGCCGAAGCGGGCGTTGAACTCGATCACACGGACACCGCGCGAGGTGATCGCCAGACCGGCGTAGAGCAGGCCGGAGAACGGGGTGCCACGGCGCCGCATCTCGTCGACGGTCGGCTGCAGCACCGTCTCCACGACCTCGTCGACCAGCTTCGGATCGGCCCACGGCAGCGGGGAGTACGCCCCCATGCCGCCGGTGTTCGGGCCCTCGTCGCCGTCCAGCGCGCGCTTGAAGTCCTGGGCGGGCTGGAGCGGCACGACGGTCTCGCCGTCGGTGATCGCGAAGAGGGAGACCTCGGGACCGTCGAGGTACTCCTCGATGACCACGCGGTCGCAGCCTCCGGCGTGGGCGCGGGCCGCCTCGATGTCGCCGGTGACGACGACACCCTTGCCGGCCGCGAGCCCGTCGTCCTTGACGACGTACGGGGCGCCGAACGCCTTGAGGGCGGCGTCGGCCTCCTCGGGTGTCGTGCAGACGTAACTGCGGGCGGTGGGCACGCCCGCTCCCGCCATGACGTCCTTCGCGAAGGCCTTGGAGCCCTCGAGCTGCGCGGCCTCCTTGGAGGGGCCGAAGACCGGGATGCCCGCGTCGCGTACGGCGTCGGCGACACCGGCGACAAGGGGTGCCTCCGGGCCGACCACCACGAGGTCGGCGCCGAGCCGCACGGCCAGCGCGGACACCGCCGCGCCGTCGAGGGCGTCGACCTGGTGCAGCTCGGCGACCTCGGCGATGCCGGCGTTGCCGGGCGCGCAGTGCAGCGCGGTGACATCGGGGTCGAGGGACAGGGAGTGGCACAGGGCGTGTTCGCGGGCGCCGCTGCCGATGACGAGGACCTTCACGGGGGTCAGCCTAACGGGAGACGGCGGGCTCCCTTTGTGCGGGCTTCCGAAGGCGCGGCGGGGGGTGATTCGTGGGTTCCTCCGAACGCCACCCGCGACGGAGGACGGCCGCGGTCCTCGGGAGGCCTCCGGGACTACTCGTTCGTGATCTCCTCGACGACCGTCGCGCCCAGCTCCCGCACCAGGAGTTCCTGCCCGGAGAGGGCGGACTCGTCCAGGTCGGGGTCGTCGTCCTCGGGGGTGTCGTCCTCGGGGGAGACCGGGGCCGGCGGCTCCGGGGCGGCCCGGCGGGGCGCCGGGGCCGGGTCGGGAACCCGTGCGGGGGCCGCCGAGGGGCTCGTGGGCGGCGGGGGGGCGGCCGGGGGGCCCGCCTGCGGCGGGGCCGTACGCTCACCGGCGCCGGAGCCGCCGTAGCCTCCGCCTCCGCCACCGCTGTGGCCGCCGGGCGACCCGGCCGGAGCGGGGGCCGCGGCACCGCCGCCGGACGGGTCGACGACCGCCTCGATCTTCCACTGCACGTTGAACTGCTCGGCCAGCGCCTGGCGCAGTACGTCCTCGCTGCCACTGCTCAGGAAGTTGTCCCGCGCGCCCGCGTTCACGAAGCCGATCTGGAGGGTCGCCCCGTCGAAGCCGGTCACCTGGGCGTTCTGGCTGAGCAGGATCCAGGTGAAGCGACGGCGGTTCTTGACCGTCTCCAGAATGTTCGGCCAGATCGTGCGGGGGTCGAGGCCACCGCCACCCGCAGGGGCGGGGGCCGACGGTGCCGCCCGGGGCGTGGGTGTGGGCGAGGGCGTCGGCGCGGGGGTGCTCGGCGCCGCAGCCGGGGAACGGTCGCCGCCGCCCGCCGGGGCAGCCGTGGGCCAGCCTCCGGGCCGACGGCCGCCACTGCCGGCGGACGCGGCGGTGGGCCAGGCACCGGGGGCGCCGGCCGGCGCGGCCGGACTCTCGGCAGCCGCCGGGGCGGGAGCAGCCGCCGGGGGCTGGGCACCCGGGGCGGCGGGGGCCGGGGCGGGAGGGCCGGCCTGGGCCGCCGGCGCCGGAGCGGCCGACGGACCCGGAGTCCGCACCGCGGCCCGGGCGGCGGCGGGGCCGCCTCCCGGCTCCACGGAGCCCTGTCCCTGCGCCCCCCCGTGGGCCTCCGGCCCGGGCACGTACCCCACGGCGGGCACACCGGCACCGCCGGCCGCCCCCGCGGAGAAGTTCACCCCGCGCTCGACCCGGTCGAGCCGGGCCATGACGGACCGCTCGTCGCCGTACGCGGCGGGAAGCATCACGCGCGCGCAGATCAGCTCGAGCTGGAGACGCGGCGAGGTGGCGCCGCGCATCTCGGTGAGCCCCTCGTTGACGAGGTCGGCGGCGCGGCTGAGCTCGGCGGGGCCGAAGGTGCCGGCCTGGGCCTGCATCCGCTCGATGACGTCGGCCGGTGCGTCGATGAGTCCCTTCTCGGCGGCATCGGGAACCGCGGCGAGGATAACGAGATCCCGCAGCCGCTCCAGCAGATCCGCGACGAACCTGCGAGGATCGTTGCCGCCCTCGATCACCCGGTCGACGACCTCGAAGGCCGCGGCCCCGTCACCGGTCGCGAAGGCCTCGACGACGGAGTCGAGCAGCGAGCCCTCGGTGTACCCGAGCAGGGAGGTGGCCATGGCATACGTCACGCCCTGCTCCCCCGCGCTGGCGAGCAACTGGTCCATGACGGACATCGAGTCACGCACGGACCCGGCCCCGGCCCGCACGACGAGCGGCAGCACGCCCTCCTCGACGGGGGTGTCCTCCTTCTGGCACACCTCACCGAGGTAGTCCCGCAGGGTGCCGGGCGGGACCAGCCGGAACGGGTAGTGATGGGTCCGCGACCGGATGGTCCCGATGACCTTCTCGGGCTCGGTGGTCGCGAAGATGAACTTCAGATGCTCCGGCGGTTCCTCGACCACCTTGAGCAGCGCGTTGAAGCCCTGCGGGGAGACCATGTGGGCCTCGTCGATGATGTAGATCTTGTAGCGGCTGGACGCCGGCCCGAAGAACGCCTTCTCGCGCAGGTCACGGGCATCGTCCACACCACCGTGGGAAGCGGCGTCGATCTCGATGACGTCGATCGAGCCGGGCCCGTTGCGCGCGAGGTCCTGGCAGGACTGGCACTCCCCGCACGGCGTCGGCGTCGGGCCCTTCTCGCAGTTCAGGCAGCGCGCGAGGATGCGCGCACTGGTCGTCTTGCCGCAGCCGCGCGGACCACTGAACAGGTACGCGTGATTGACCCGGTTGTTCCGCAGCGCCTGCTGCAACGGGTCGGTGACATGCTCCTGCCCGATGACCTCGGCGAACGACTCCGGGCGATAGCGGCGGTACAGCGCGAGAGACGACACGTCTACGAGGTTATAGGCGCGCACTGACAACCGGACCGGCCGCCCACAACGCAGACGCCCCCCACGCACCCGCCAGAGCCGACCTACCCTTGCTGCCTTCCGGCCCTGGGGGAGTTCAGTCAGATAGCGCCGCGTGAGGGGCTACGCAGAGGCTACCCCATGTCGTGGGCCCGGAACGAGTTCGCGAGCACTCCACTCGGTCATGTAATGTTCCCACCGGAGGATTCGCCTAGTGGCCTAGGGCGCACGCTTGGAAAGCGTGTTGGGGGCAACCCCTCACGAGTTCGAATCTCGTATCCTCCGCCAGTGCCTCACCGGGCACGAAGTCGAAGGGCCCTCTGGAAACAGGGGGCCCTTCGACGTTGTCCTCACGCCTCGTTGTCCTGGTCTTTGTGGTCTTTGTCCACAGCGAGGTTTTCCGGGGCTCCCCAGATGGCCCGCTCGATCTTCCGGGCCGCTTCCTTGAACATGGGCTCGGTCACGTGCAGATAGCGCGCCGGCATCCAGGCGGCGCCGCCTGGCTCCCAACCCATGATCTGGTCAATGACTCCGTCCCGGACCCCTAGCAGCATCAGCACGGTGCCCGTGGTGTGCCGCGCATCGTGCGGACACCCGTGCCGGACGCCGGCGTCTTCCAGCAGCCGCTTCCAGTCGTGGCAGTCCGTGTTCGGACTGAGCAGCCCGCCAACGGCTTGGTGAACACGCACTCGGACCGCCACCGGCGAGGCGGACCTGGAGCGCCAGGGATAGTTACAGGGGAGATAGTGTCTCCATCGATACTATCTCGATCGGGAGTGTCTTCCCATGCTTCGTTTCATCGGACGGAACCGCGAGCTGGGTGTGCTCAGCAATGCCTTGCAGGCGGTCCGGGACGCCGTCGGGTCGGTGAAACCGGGTCAGTGCGTCCTCATGCGAGGGAGGCGGCGCGTCGGCAAATCCAGCCTCGTCGAGGAGTTCCTCCGGCGCACCGGAGCACCGTACGTCTTCTACACTGCGGCGGGCGGCACGGCGGAGGACGAACTGTCGGAGCTGCTCGACGCCGTCGCCCGCTCCACCCTGCCGGAGCGGGAACTGTTCACGGAGGAGACCCCTGGGCAGTGGAACGCGGCGTTCAGATTGCTGGCGGAGATCCTTCCCGACGACGTCCCGAGCGTGGTCGTCATCGACGAGGTCCCCTGTCTCATGGACCGCATCGACGCCTTCGAAGGCATGCTCCAGCGGGCCTGGGACCGTCTACTCAGCCGCAAACCGGTGCTTCTCCTCCTGGTCGGATCCGACCTGTCGATGATGGAGGCACTGAACAGCTACGACCGCCCCTTTCATCAGCGGGGACGGGAGATGGTCGTGGGCCCCCTGAACCCGGCCGACATCGGCGACATGCTCGGTCTGTCCCCGGCGGCCACGTTCGACGCCGCTCTGGTCACGGGGGGCCTCCCCCTGATCTGCGCCGAGTGGCGGCACGGAGCGGATGTCCGGGAGTTCCTGCACGACTCGCTGGACAACCCGATCTCCGCGCTGCTGGTCTCCGCCGAGCGCTCACTGGCGGCGGAGTTTCCACCGCAGGCGATGGGCAGGGAGGTCCTGCGAGCCATCGGGTCCGGGGAGCGCACCTTCACCAACATCGCTCGCGCGGCCGGCAATATCGCCCACACCACTCTCACCCGCGCCACGGACATCCTTATCGAGAAACGGGTGGTGGCAGCCGAGTTGCCGCTCTCCCTACGGGCCTCCAGGGAACGCCGCTACCGAGTGGCCGATCCCTACCTCGGTTTCTGGCTGGCTTTCCTGGGCCCTCACATGGCGGAGATCGAGCGCAGGCGGGGAGACATCACGCTGAGCCGTATCAAGGAGCAGTGGACGAGCTGGCGGGGCCGCGCGATCGAGCCCCTGGTCCGGGAATCCCTCGCCCGCCTTCTGCCGGACGGTCACCTGCCCGCCGCCTCGGCGGTCGGTGGGTACTGGACGCGCAGCAACGACGTCGAGATCGACCTGGTGGGAGCCGACCGGCAGCCGGTGGCCCAGCGGTTGCTCTTCCTCGGCTCGATCAAGTGGCTGGAGAACTCGGGGTTCGACGGCCACGACCTGGCCGCACTGCACAAGCACCGGTCAGCGCTCACCGACGAACCCGTACCGCTCGTGGCGGTCTCCCGCAGCGGGGTCACGTGCTCCGGCCTTCAGGCCGTGTACGGCCCCGAGGAACTTCTCGGCGCGTGGCGCGAGGCGTGAGTACCGCCGACCGACGGAGGTGAAGGGCTCGTCAGGAGGTCCAGTTCACACCACACCTCCTTGCCGATGCCGCACTCCCTTCTCCGCGCACCCCAGTCGTCCGCCAGCGCGGCCACGAGTGTGAGGCCCCGGCCCGACTCGTCGTCCGGTCGAGCCGTGGTCGGGGTCGGGGGCGGGAGAACGGCGCCGGCGTCCGTCACCGTGATACGGAGGAGGTCGTCCGTGAGGACGCAGCGGGCCCGGATCTCGCGGCCGGCCGGGCCGTTCGCGTGGCGGTACGCGTTCGTCATCAGCTCGCTCAGGAGGAGCTCCGCCGTGTCCGTCGTCTCCTGCGGGATGCTCCAGGAGGCCGCCTGTTCACGGAACAGGGCGCGTACGCGGCCGACGCTGCGGGCGTGACGGGGGAGGCGCCACTCGATGTCCTTCGGGGTGGTGGTGGGCAGCGGGAGCCGTGGGGTCTGCATGTGCGGTTCATCCCTTGTGCTGGTGTTTCCCTGTTGGCGGGATCACCGTCCTGGTTCGTGCGTAGCCTCGCGAGTAACGGAGTGGGTACAGCGGGTGGTTGTACCCTGCGTGGACCTTCGGGGGTGTGTATGGCGACCGAGGTGAACTCCCAGCCACCGATCGCTTGGCGGTACTGCGGCAGCCAGATCAAGATGTGGCGTGCGGAGGCCGGTGTCGGCCGGGACGCGCTGGCCAGAGAGGCCGGGTACGACTACGAGTACGTCAAGTCGATGGAGAACGGCCGCCGTCGGCCCACGCTGCGGTTCCTTTAGGTCGCGGACCAGGTGTGCGGGGCGGGCGGGAAGCTCGTCGCGGCTCAGGAGTATCTGAAGCCGGAGCCGTTCCCGGCGAGGTCCCATGAGTTCATGGCCATCGAGGCAGAGGCCATCGCCTTTGCATGGTACGAACCGCTGCTCATTCCAGGCCTGCTACAGACGGAGGCTTACGCTCGCGCATTGATCAGTGGCAGTTCGCCGCCACTTGATGACGAGACCATCAACGAGCGTGTCGCGGCCCGGCTTCGTAGGGCTGAGGCACTCCATCGCAAGGTCGGCGTGATGCATGGGTTCGTCATCTACGAAGCTGCGCTACGCACCAATGTCGGGGGAATCAACGTGATGCGTGAGCAGTTGGGGCACCTCGCGGATATGGGCGCGCTCCGCAATGTCTCGATCCAGGTGTTGCCGTTCGGGCGTTGTAGCGGCGTAGCACTGAACGGCGGCATTGTTCTGTTGGAGACACCTGAGCACGAGCAGTGTGGGTACGTCGAGGCACCGGAGGCAAGCGTCCTGCACAGCAGCCCCGACAAGGTGAGTGCACTCACTCAGGCCCATGCGATGATCCGCATGCATTGTCTCGGCGTGGACGAGTCGGCCACGTTCATCAGAAGGGTGGCGGAGGAGCAATGACTGAACGCCTGAGTTGGTTCAAGTCGAGCCACAGCGACAGCCAGGGCGGCGCCTGCCTCGAAGTAGCCCTCGACTGGCGCAAGTCCAGCCACAGCGACAGTGAGGGCAGCAACTGCGTCGAAGTAGCCCCCTGCCCCCACACCGTCCACGTCCGGGACTCGAAGCTCGGGCCCCGGAGCCCCCGCTTCGCCGTCGCCGGGGGCGCCTGGGCAACGTTCGTCGCGTACGCCCGTACCGGCGCTTGAGCTTCGGGGGACGGGGCTCGGGATCCGAGCGGCGTTTGTGAGGAATGGGTGGTGGGATTCGACCCACCACCCACCCTCCCGGGGCAACCGGCCGCCCCACCGGCCGACATGACTATTCGTGATCGGGTTGCGACGCGGTGTCGTCGCGCTCTAGCGTGCGCAGCAACGAAACAACCCCGGTCGGGTGTTAGCAGCACCCGCCGGGGTCTCACCTCAAGATCGGCAGACGATCCCGTGGCTTACGAAGACTTTAACGCTCTCCCGCCCGTACCCGCAGTGCATCCGCTGGCCAATCCCGGATACGGCAAACGCACCGTCCCCACCGAGCCCGGCGCCGCCCGTCGGCCCGTCGACTTCTCCCACCTTCCCGCCCGCGAGGCCTACATCGCCGCCTATGTGCACCGGCTTCCCGAGGGCGCCGCGATGGACGTGAAGAGCCTCGCCAAGGTGCTGCCCCTGTACGGCCAGCAGGCCGTACGCAGCGCGCTCAACTTCCTCTCCCGCGCCGGGCATCTGCACCGTGTCCGGGGTCTCGCCGCGAACGGCGACGGCGGTACGCGCTGGGTGTTCCGTACGTTCTGGTCCGGCACCGCGCGGGACAGCGACTGGTGGGCGGGGTTCCTTGGTGGTGGCGTCTCCGTGGAGGGCGTGGCCGCGGCACCGGTCGAGGTCACCCCGGTGAGTGAGCCCGCGCCCACAGCCATCGCCCCTGATGCGCACCGCACCACGGCCTACCGCACCCTCGCCCGCCTCGGCCGTGTCGAGCCCCGCCTCGCCCTGTCCGATGCCGACTGCAATGCCCTCGCGGAGCTGGTCGTGCCCTGGTTCGAACGGGGGGCCAGTCCCGTGCTCGTGATGCAGGCGCTCACCGCCGGCCTGCCGGACCCCGTCCACGCGCCACGCGGCTTCGTCGCCCGCCGTCTGCGGGACAAACTGCCGCCTGTTTCCACGCCGTCCACAGCGCCGGTGCCCACATCCGAGGGCCCGGAACCGCGCCTCGTCGGCCGTCTCATGCCGGAGTGCACTGAGTGCGGCGTGCCGGGCCGCCCGACTGCCTTCGTCGGCGGCCTGTGCCGTGGCTGCCGTACCGTCACGCCGGGCCCCAGCACACATGGCGTCCCGCACCAGGCAGCCGCACCGTCCCGCGCCGCCGTCCTCGCCCGCGAAGCCGTACTCGCCGCCCGTGGCCACCCACAACCGGTCACTTGCCCGCAGACCCCGGCCTCGCAGACAACGGTCGCTCCCGGGCGATGACTTTGCTCCACGGCGGGAGTCCTCCTCGCATGACGGATCCGGCACTGACAGCACACCGCCCTCCCAGGACCAGGGTGGTCCCTGATCCACGCCGAACGAGCGGCGCTGGCGGCCGATCTCGCGGGCCTGACGGACGAGCAGTGGAAGACGCCGTCGCTCTGCACGGGCCTGACCGTCCGTGAGGTGCTAGCGCACCTGACCGCGGGTGCGAGCCTCAACGCCTTGAGCTGGCTGGCGGGTGTGATCCGCTGCCGGTTCGACTTCGACAGACAGGTGGCCATGCGCCTGGCCGAGCGGCTCGGCGCGACCCCGGGTGAAACCCTCGAACACTTCCGGCGCGTCGTCCCGAGCACGACCAAGCCTCCCCTGCCCGCCATCGCCATGCTGCGGGACGGCATGAGCGGCGACCTCGATGACGGCATCCCCGCGCGCACGTCGTCGAACCCCGGCTCGTCCTCAGCGGGTGATCCTCACCTGCCGGGTCTCGGTCACCTGGTCCAGTTCGGAGACACGGATCGTCAGTTTCATCGTCCAGGTGCCTTCGAGGGGGAGGGTGAGGTCGCTGGTGGCCCAGTAGCCGCCGCGGTCGGTGACCTTCGCGTCGATGGGGCCGACGTCCTTGGCGGCGAGGGTGAAGGAGATACGGAGTTCGGGGACGGAGGTCAGGGCGCCGCGGGGGCCGAAGACCACGGCCTGGAGGCCGTTCTCGCCGACCCGGCCCGGGTCCATCTGGATCTGTACCGTGCCACGGCCGCCGGGTGTGCCGACGTCGTAGGGGATGGTGAACGCCGCCGCGCCGGGGAGTCCGGCCACTTGGGGGCGGGGTGCCTCGGCCGCCTCGGCCTCCGCGCGGGCGGGGAGGGTGCCGGTCAGCACCGTGGTGATCAGAAGCACGACGACGGCCACGGCCACCTCCGCCAGCACGGAGCGGCGCAGGGCACGGCGGTAGTGGTCGGGAGTCGAGGGCGAGGTCGGCGGCGGAGGCGTGCCGGGCCGCTCCGGCCCGTCCGGCACCGGTTCTTCCGGGGTTCCGCCCGACGCCCCGACCAGTTCCGGCACCCGCCGTGTCTCCACCGTCGCCGGTGCCTGGACCCTCGTCACCAGGAGGGTCGTCCAGCGGCGGGAGAAGGCTGCCGCCAGCAGCAGGAAGACGGTCGCCGCGAGTTTGGCCGTCAGGGTGCGGCCGTACGACGACTCCGTGAGAGCCGACCAGGAGCCGAGGCCGCGCCAGGACTGGTAGAGGCCGGTGACGACGAGGACGGTCACGGAGAGGAAGGCCAGGTGGGAGAAGCGGGCGACCGTGGCCGGCGGGGGCGGGGTCTTCGCGCGGTGGAGGGTAAGGAGCAGGGCCGTGAGGCCGCCGAGCCAGCACGCCATCGCCAACAGGTGAAGGACGGACGACGTCATCGCCGCCGGGACCTGGATCCCGGCGGAGGCGTGTTCGGCCGCCGCCCAGGTGAGGGCGAGGGTGACGGAGACGGCGGCGCCGATCGCCAGGCGGGTCCGGGGGCCCCTGCGCCGGGCGAGCGGTACCAGGACCGCCGCCGTCAGCAGGAGCAGGGCCAGCCGGGTCAGCAGGGCGAGGCCCGGACGGCCGGTGAGGGTGTCGGGGAACGCCGAGAGGTCGAGGGCGGTCGCGGGGGACGTGCCGTTCTCGTAGGGAGCGCGCAGGACGAGCAGGGCGAGTGTGGCCGTCAGCAGCGTCCACCAGCCGGTGAGCAGCACCGGCCGCAGCGGGGCCGTGTCCGGCGGGCGGCACAGCCCGATGAACGCCGCCGCGCCGATCATCAGCGCGACGGCGATGTAGGCGAGGTAGCGGCCGGTGTCGTACAGGCTGTTGGTGACCGGGTGTTCGGCGTGGTCCGCGGGGGCGGCGGGCGGGGTGGGCGAGGGGGCGCCGACGGAGAAGGTGAAGGCACCCGAGACCGGGTGGCTGTCGGCGGAGACCACCCGCCAGGCCACCGTGTAGGTGCCGTCGGCGAGGTCGCCGGGCAGTTCGGTGCGCGCGGTGTCGAAGGCACCGTCCGCGTGCTGCGGTTCCTCCAGGGGGACCCGGCGGTTGTCGGGGCTGTAGACGCGGAAGGAGTCGTCGAGCAGGCCGACGGACTCCGTGAAGGTCAGGGTGATGTGGCGCGGGGCGGTTTCGACGACGCTTCCGGCCTCGGGGTCGCTGGCGCGCAGGGCGGCGTGGGCGGCGGCGGGGGCGGCGCTGCCGAGGACGAGCAGGACCAGCACGGTGCCCAGCAGCACCAGCCCTTGAAGTCGCCGGGTCGCGCGGGCGTCCCGAATCGCGCGGGCGTCCCGGGTCGCGTGGGCGTCCGGCGTGCCGCAGGTGTCCCGGGTCGCGCGGAAGTCCCGGGTCGCATGGATGACCCGGGTGCCGCAGGCGAACTGGATGCCGCGGAGGAACCGGGTCGCGCGGAGGAACCGAGTCGCGCGGACATCCCGGGTGTCGCTTCGTCCGTCATCGCCCGCCGCCTCGCTGCGCCGTCGCTCCACGTCGTACCCGCCTCCCGGCCATCCGGCTTCACAACAGGTACGGACGGGAAGCCCGGCGTGCTCACCAGGTCGGGCGGGCCGTGGCTCCCCCGTCGACCACCAGGTCGTGGCCGGTCACCCAGGACGCGAGGCGGGACGCCAGGAACACGCAGGCGTCGCCGATGTCCTCCGGGCGGCCGAGCCGGCCCACGGCGGACGCCTCGCGCCACCGGCGTACGCCCTCCGGCCAGGCGTCGGCCAGGCCCTCCCGGTCGATGAGACCGGGCGAGACGGTGTTGACGCGGACGCCCCACGGGCCGTACTCCTGGGCCGCCGCGCGGGCGTGCATCACCACCGCCGCCTTGGACGCGCCGTAGTGGGCGTGGCCGGGGGCCGGGATGCCCGCCTCGACGGAGGCGATGTGGGTGACGCTGCCGCCGCCGTCCTGGTCGCACATGAGACGTGCCGCCGCCTGGGTGCAGGCGAAGACGCCGGTCAGGTTGGTGTCGACGACCGAGCGCCACTGTGCCGCCGTCATTCCGGCGAGATCCTGGACCGGCTGGATCCCCGCGTTGTTGACGAGCGCGGTCAGCCGTCCGCCGCCCCACTCGGCCGCCTCGGCCACCACGCGGTGGCACGCGTCCTCGTCGGTGAGGTCACCCTGGAGGACGACAGCGGCGCCGCCCGACTCCCGGATGCGGCCGGCGGTGTCCCGCGCGGAGGCGAGCGCCGTACGGCAGTGCAGGGCGACGGCCGCGCCCTCCTCGGCGAACCGCCGCGCGATGCCCCGTCCGATGCCACCGCCCGCGCCGGTGACCAGGGCGACCTGGCCGTGCAGCAGACCCCGCTCGCTCATGGGCGGGCCAGTTCCGCGATCAGCGTCGCTCCTTCGGGGTAGCGCGCCGTCAGTTCCGCCGCGTCGCCGTGCTCGTACCCCTCGTAGGTGAAGCCGGGCGCCATCGTGCAGCCGAAGAACGTCCAGGCGCCGCCCGCCGCCACCCGTGCGCCCATCCAGGTACCGGCGGGGACGGTGAGCTGGACGTGCTGGCCGCCGAGGACGTCCGGGCCGAGCACGGGGGTGCGGGAGGTGCCGTCGGGGGCGAGGAGGAGCAGCTGGAGCGGGTCGCCGAGGTAGTGGTGCCAGATCTCGTCGGCGGGCAGGCGGTGCAGGGCGGAGAAGTCGCCGGGGGCGTCGGTGAGCAGGGCGACGATGGCGGTGCCCTCGGGGCGGCCGTCGGGGCGGCCGGGGCCTGCCCAGGTCTGCCGGAACCGCCCGCCCTCGCGGGGGAGCGGTTCCAGACCGTAGTGGGCGACGAGCTGCTCGGGGGTCACCCGCCGAACGCTACCTCGCGGGTGAGGAACGCGAGCTGTGCCTTCTTCTCCGGGAGGTACACGTCGGGCAGGTCGATCTCCGGGAGGACGACCTCGGGTCCGGCCCTGAAGCCCTGGCGCAGAAAGCGGGCGAGCGCCTTCTCGTTGGCGACGTCCGGATCGACCACGACCCGGCTGCGGTCGAGCACCACCATCACGTAGGTGACGATGGCGGTCACCAGCCCGCCGGTCCAGCCGGACCGGGTGGCGCCGGGCGCGGCGGGGGCGAGGAGCAGATGGACGCCGATGTCGCCCGGTTCGACGGGGTAGCACGCGCCGACGCGGTCGGCCTCCGGGTCGTACGTCTGGAGCAGCGCGACCGGGGCCCCGTCCTTGAGGACGAGGTACGCGTGGTGGGTGTCGAGGGTGCGCATGTGGGCGTAGATCTCGGCGACGCGCTGCTCGGTGAGGCCGTTCATGCCCCAGAAGACGGCGCGTTCCCCGCTCACCCAGCGGTGCAGGAGGGGTGCGTCGGCGGCCGGGTCCAGCGGCAGGACGCGTACGGTGCCGAAGCCGTCGACCTCCTGCTCGTGGACGGCCGCGCGGGAGGCGTACGGGTCAGACATCGGTCTCCTTCGTCAGGTGCGCCCAGTCGGTGAGGACCGGGGCCAGGTCTCCGGCGAGCCACAGGGGCTGCTGGTCGCGGTGGTGCGGTGAGCCGGGCACGCCCGAGGCGCCGTACGGCACCACCCAGCGGCTGTCCTCGCGCCGGGCCAGGTCCCAGACGTAGCGGGCGGCGGGACCGCGCGCGGCGAGGTCGGTGAGGCCGGGCACGGGGGAGGTGCACAGCACGCAGTCGTGGTCGCCGGAGAGTCCGGGTTCGCCGTACGGCGTTCCGGACGGCGGCAGGGCCCGCCAGGGGGCGAGGCGGTGGGTGTCGCCCCAGGTGCCGGTGGGCGGCTCGGCGGCCACCTCCTCGAGCGCCGCGCGGACGGCGTCCGGGCGGTCGATGCCGAACAGGTCCTCCGCGGAGAGCAGGTGCTCGAGGGCGTACCCGACGCGCGGTACCAGCGCGAGCCAGGGGCGGAAGAGCTCGGGGTACGGCGGTGGCGTGGCCGTCGCCGCGAAGGCGGGGTGGGCGGCGAGCCGGCGGACGACAGCGGTGCGCAGCGCGGCGAAGGCGGCCGCGTCGGCGCTGTCCGCGTCCATGTGACGGTTCCAGCGCAGCAGGCGGTCCCGCAGGGCGGCGGCGGGCCCGGTGAGGGCCGGGGTGCCGAGCGCGGCGAGGTGGTCCAGGAGGGGCGCGGCGGAGCCGAGGTGGGTGTCCGTGTGGATCGTGGCCATGTCGGCGGCGGACCAGCGGGACTGCCGGCCCAGCAGGGTGGCGATGCGCTCCGCGCGGTGCGGCGGGGCGAACTCGGTGCCGAGGGGGGCGGCCGGGCCGCGCTGGTTCGCCATCACGGCGACACCGTCGGTCAGCCCGGCCCGCGGGGGTTCGTGCCAGCCCTGCCAGGCGTAGTCGGGCTCCCACGCGGGGACCGGGCGGGTCCGGTTGGCCGCGTGGCGCACCGGGACCCGGCCTGCCACGCGGTGCAGGGCGGCGCCGTCGGTGTCGGCGGCCATGATGACGTTGACCGGCTCGGCCCACCGGTCGACGGCCCGGTCCACGTCGGCGGCTCGGCGGGCCCGCAGCAGCGGCAGCAGCGCGGCGAAGCCGAGGTCGCCGGTGACGCGGGGCGGGTAGCGGAGGGCGACGGCGAGCGGGGGTTCGCCGGGCTCGGGCACTCCGTCGTCGAGGCCCTCGGGGCCGCCGATGACGACGGGGCCCCGGTCGGTTTCGATGACCTCGACCTCGACCGGCGCCCCGCCCGCCACCTCGACGGTCTCGGTGTGCCGGGCGGCCCGCCGCCAGGTCCCGTCCGGACCGAGTGCCTCCACACCGGTGCCGGTGCGCCGCAGCCGCTCGCGGTAGAGGTCCTGGTAGTCGGCCATGGCGTTGGTGATGGCCCAGGCGACCGTGCCGGTGTGGCCGAAGTGCGCGACACCGGGGACACCGGGTACGGCGAGGCCGACGACATCGAACTCCGGGCAGGCCAGGCGGATCTGCTGATACACGCCCGGGTCCTCGATGAACCGGTGCGGGTCCCCGGCGATCACCGCGTGCCCGGTCACCGTGCGCTCCCCGGAGACCAGCCAGCCGTTGCTGCCGGAGGTACCGGGCCCGTCGGTGGCGAACAGGGCGACGGCGTCGGCACCGAGGTGCGTGGTGATGTGCTCGCGCCAGAGCTTGGCGGGGAACCCGGCGAAGAGGATGTGCGTGGCGAGCCAGATCGCGAGCGGGGTCCAGGACTCCCAGCGACCGGGAGCGAGCCCGACCCGCTCGAACTCGGGGGCGTGCCTCGTCGTCCCGGCGGACGCCAGACCCTCGTTGACCCCCGTCACGTACGCCCGTACCCACTCCGCCGTCTCCGGGTCCCGCCGCTCCAGTTCGGTGAAACAGCGGCGGGCCGTGTCGGCCAGGCGGGCACGGCGGGCGAAGCGGTCCCAGGGGAGGGCCTCCGGGCCCAGGAAAGCGGCCGAGGTGCCCTGGGCGCGGTGGCGTTCGACCTCGAGCTGCCAGGCCCGGTCGAGTGCGGTGACCCGGCCCTGGAGGCGCGCGAGTTCGTTCGCGCTGTCCGCGCGCAGATGCGGGATGCCCCAGGGGTCCCGGAAGATCTCGCCGGTCACTGTGCCCTCACTTCACTTTAGGTTAGGCTCCCCTAAGTAATCGTGGCGAATCGTACGCGAAAGGCGCAGACGCGATGGGGCAGGGGCGGGGTTGGGAGGGCGCGGTCCTCAAATTGCTGCGCGCGAAGGACTTCACGTGCACGGTGACGGGGAGCGAGGACGTCACCGCCGACTACCGGCGGGTGCGCTTCACCGACGGCGGGCTGCTGGCGGCGGCCGGAGTCCACCCGACGATGTGGGTGCGGTTGTGGTTCCACAACGCGGGCAAGCCGCACCAGCGCGCGTACACCCTGGTCGATCCGGATCCGGCGGCGGGCACCTTCACCCTGGAGTTCGCGCTGCACGAGGGGTGCGCCAGCGACTGGGCACGGACGGCGAAGCCCGGCGACACCATCGAGGCGACCGTGCAGGGCACGGGGTTCGAGCATCCCGCCCCGGCTCCCTCCCACGTCTTCGCCGTCGGCGACCCCGCCTCGCTCCCGGCCATCAACTCCCTGCTCGGCGAGCTGGGCGACGCCCCGGCGACCATCTGGTTCGAGGGCACCCTCGACGGTCTGCCCTGTCTCGCCGACCCCGGCCGGCACGAGGTGCGGGAGGTGCCCCGGCGGGAGGCGGGGGCGGCACTGGTCGAACGCGTGCGGGCCGAACTGCCCGAGCTGCTGCGGACCGGCCCCGACCCGTACGTGTGGATCGCCTGCGACACCGCCACCACCCGGGCGCTCTCGACGTTCGTACGCAAGGAGCTGGGCGTTCCCCGGCAGCGGATGCAGGCACTCGGGTACTGGCGCGCGGGCTGATCCGCGACGCGCGATCATCGGGGGCATGGACGTCACTCTGCACCTCGCCCAGGACCCCGACGCCGACCGGCTGCTGGGCCGCAGCCCGCTCGCCGCGCTGACCGGAATGCTGCTGGACCAGCAGATCCCGATGGAGTGGGCGTTCAAGGGCCCGGCGACGATCGCCCAGCGGCTCGGCGCGGACGACCTGGACGCGCACGAGATCGCCGCGTACGACCCCGACGCGTTCGCGGCGCTGCTCTCCGACAAGCCGGCCGTGCACCGCTACCCGGGCTCGATGGCGGGCCGCATCCAGCAGCTGTGCCGGTACCTCGTCGAGCACTACGGCGGTGACGCCGAGGCCGTCTGGCGGGGCGTCGGCGACGGCAAGGAGCTGCTGAAGCGGCTGGAGGACCTGCCGGGCTTCGGCAAGCAGAAGGCCCAGATCTTCCTCGCCCTGCTCGGCAAGCAGCTCGGGGTCCGGCCCACCGGCTGGCGGGAGGCCGCCGGCGCCTACGGCGAGGACAAGGCCTTCCGCTCCGTCGCCGACATCACCGGCCCGGAGTCACTGTCGAAGGTGCGGGCGCACAAGCAGGAGCTGAAGGCTGCGGCGAAGGCGGCGAAGGCGGCGAAGTCCTCGACGGGCGCGAAGGGCGCGAAGGGCGCCGCGAGCGAGCCGGGCACGTGACCGGTCAGCGCCGGCGGCGCGACGCACTCCAGGCGGCCGCGGGCGCCCCGGGACGCCGGCCTCGTCGCCCGGCCGGCCCACGCGTCCAGCGCGTCGGCATCGCCGCGGGAGAGCCGGGCCGTACGGGCGAGGACCTCGACGTATCCGGGCGGGCGGCGGAACCGGCCGCGGAACGGCCACCGAGCCGGCATCCGAGCCGGCGTCCGAGCCGACCGCCGAGTCGGCCGCACCCCGGCGGGGCACGCCTCGGGGTCTGCGACACGCGAACGACGCCGCCCCCTTTCGAAGGAATCGGCCACGCCGTCGCGGTGACCGGGCCCGGAACACCTCACGGGCATCACCGAACAACGCACACGCCTCGCCGAGGAGGGCTCTTTCCTCCCGTTTTCCCCGCTTTTTCCGGTGCCGCACTGCGTCGCCGAGGCTGCGCCCGGAAGGCCTTGACCGGTAGGCTTTCCGTGTGATCTTCAAGCGCATCGGAAACGGCCGGCCGTACCCCGACCACGGCCGGGAAAGCACCCGGCAGTGGGCGGACGTCGCGCCGCGCCCGGTCCGCCTCGATCAGCTCGTGACGACCAAGCAGCAACTCGATCTCGAGACGCTCCTCGCCGAGGACTCGACCTTCTACGGCGACCTCTTCGCCCACGTCGTGAAGTGGCAGGGCGATCTCTACCTGGAGGACGGGCTGCACCGCGCCGTGCGGGCGGCGCTCCAGCAGCGTCAGGTGTTGCACGCACGCGTGCTCGAACTCGGCTGACACGCCTCCGGAACCCCTTCCCCCGGCCCGGTTTGGACCTTTCGGGTTGGACTGCGCCAGCAGTGCACCCAGTCGGATGATCATCTGGTAGGCATTGCAGCCCGGGCGCACTACGCTGCGCTCATGAGCATGCTCACTCCACCTGGCATGGGCGGCCAGTACCGGATCACGGGCGACAGATACCCGCGGATGCGCCGGCCCCGGCGACGCGGAAAACTCGTCGCCCTGTCCGTCGCCTCCGCAGCCGTGGTCGGCGTGGGCGGCTGGGGCACGCTGCAGCTCATCGACGTGTTCACCGGCGGCGGCGACTCCGCCTCCGCGGCCGGCACCAAGGCGGCCTGCGCCGCCAGGGCGACCCCCGCGGCCGCCCCGAAGACACTCCCGGTGCCCGGCACGATCACGGTCAACGTCCTCAACGCCACGACCCGCAGCGGCCTGGCACAGAAGACCGCCGACGAACTGAAGAAGCGCGGCTTCAAGATCGGCGAGGTCACCAACGCCACCAAGGAGTACGACAAGAAGGTGAAGGGCACCGGTGTGCTGCTCGGGCCCGCCACCGCCCTCGACACCGCACTGCCGGTGCTCGGCACCCAGCTCGCCGGCGCCGAACGCCGCACCGACCCCGCACGCAAGGGCACCGAGCTCGACTTCATCATCGGCGACGGGTTCCGGGAGCTGACGAAGAAGGCGGACGCCGACCGGGCCCTGACCGCACTGGCCAACCCGGAGCCGACGCCCGCCTCGAAGAAGAACTGCTGAGAACGCGGGGAAGGGGAGAGCCGCCGTCTACTCGGCCGCCCCGTACATCCGGTCCCCCGCGTCACCGAGGCCCGGCACGATGTAGCCCTGCTCGTTGAGGCGCTCGTCGACCGACGCCGTCACGACCGTCACCGGCGTACCGGCCAGCTCGCGCTCCATGACCTCGACGCCCTCCGGCGCGGCCAGCAGCACCACGGCGGTCACATCGTCGGCGCCGCGCTTGATCAGCTCCTGGATCGCCGCGACCAGTGTGCCGCCGGTGGCGAGCATCGGGTCCAGGACGTAGACCTGGCGCCCGGAGAGGTCCTCCGGCATCCGGGTGGCGTACGTCGAGGCCTGCAGCGTCTCCTCGTCGCGGATCATGCCCAGGAAGCCCACCTCGGCGGTCGGCAGCAGCCGGACCATGCCGTCCAGCATGCCGAGGCCCGCCCGCAGGATCGGCACCACCAGCGGGCGCGGGTGAGAGAGCTTGACGCCCGTGGTCCGCTCCACCGGTGTCCGGATGTCTACCTGCTCCGTGCGCACATCACGCGTGGCTTCGTAGGCGAGCAGGGTGACCAGCTCGTCGGCGAGACGGCGGAAGGTCGCGGAGTCGGTGCGCTGGTCGCGCAGAGTGGTGAGCTTGTGGGCGACCAGCGGGTGGTCGACGACGTGGAGACGCATGTCGTCAACATTAGCCGGGCCCCGAGGGCCCTGGCGTCCCCCGCGCGCGGCAAGCACCCCCGACCCCCAGTCACTCCTTCGCTGGCGTCAAACCGTCCGTCCGGGGGAAAGTGGGTGGGACGGATTGGAGTGATGAACCCATGCCTGAGCAGGAAGACCGAGACGATCCGTCGCCGCTCGAAACGCCCGGCCCCACCGGAATCAGGGCCGGTACGGAGGCCGAGTCGGAGACCGAGCGGCGACGGCGCCGCGCCCGGTTCCTGCGTGAACTCGCCGAGGCCCGCGCACTGCGCGAGCGGGTCCAGCCGCGCCGCGCCAAGGCCGCCCGGCTGCGGCACGCCATGCGTATGCGCACCTTCCGCTGGTAGAACCGCCACCCCAGAGTGCCCGAGTGCCGCGCGGCCGCGGCGGGCTCGGCCGCGTACGATCCGCACGTGGCGGCGACGGCGGCGACAAGCGCGCTGATGGGTCCTTCGGGGCGCACTCGGCGGACTGCGATCAAAACTCCCGGACACAGGGAGCCGAAGACGTCCCCTGACGGCCGTGTTTCTGCCACGATTCCGAGTGGGTGGGGCTCGGAGCACCGTCCCCCGTCCACACACCTCCGCCGGGGGGATCCCCAACCGGCACGCCTCAGACCAGTGGGAGAGTCACGGTGTACTTCGCCGCACTGCTCGCGCGCACCGAAGACGGGTGGGAAGCGAGCGACACGGAGCTCGACGATGTGGAAACCCTGTCGGATCTGGCCGACCTGGCCCGGGAAGCCTCTCCCGACGACGACACGGTGGTCGTGCTGATCGAACAGGAGGAGGGCTGGTTCGGCGTCGTCCGCGTGGACGGCGAGGAGGACCCCCGGATCTACGTCTCCGACGCCGCCGCGGCCGCCCGCAGCAGCTACGGCGAGATCCTGCTCACCGACGAACTGCTCGGCCGCGAACCCGGGGACGACGGAACCGACCTGGACGCCCTCGACCTCGACGGCACGGAGGACGGTGAACCGGACGACGAGGACGCCGGCGCCGACGACGGCACCGTGTCCGCCGGCGCCGTCGACGCCGTCGACGCCGTGCCGCACGGACCGGTCGGTGACGCGCAGGTCCTCCAGGACCTGGGCGTGAGCGAGAAGGAGTTGCGTTCGATGACCGGGGACGCCGTCAACGAGATCGCCGAGGCCCTGGGCGCCTCGGAGGTCCTGGAGACCGTCCGCTGACCGTGCCGACCACCACCACCGCGTCCGGACCACCGGATCCGGTACGCGACCGCTGGCGGGCGGCGATGCGACTCGCCCTGGACGAGGCCTCACTGGCCGTCCGGGGCGGGGACGTACCCGTCGGCGCCGTCGTCCTGGCCCCGGACGGAGCCACCGTGCTGGCCTCCGCCCACAACGAGCGCGAAGCCGGCGGCGACCCCACGGCCCACGCGGAGATCATCGCCGTCCGGCGGGCCGCCGCGAGGCTCGGGGAGTGGCGCCTGACCGGCTGCACGCTGGTGGTGACGCTCGAGCCGTGCACGATGTGCGCGGGCGCCCTCCAGCAGTCCCGGGTGGACCGGATCGTCTACGGTGCCCGGGACGAGAAGGCGGGCGCGGTCGGCTCCCTGTGGGACCTCGTCCGCGACCGGCGGCTCAACCACCGGCCCGAAGTGATCGGGGGCGTGCTCGCCGAGGAGTGCTCCCGGCTGCTCACGGAGTTCTTCCGGAACCGGTGAATACTGATTTCAAACCACACCGCACCGTGCTGTAAGGTCTCCCTCGGTAGCGTGTCCGAGCGGCCGAAGGAGCTCGCCTCGAAAGCGAGTGTGGCGCAAGTCACCGAGGGTTCAAATCCCTCCGCTACCGCCGATGAAGGGCCCCGTCGTCAGACGGGGCCCTTCGTGCGATCATGGGGCCGCTCGACGCATGTGACACCGGTGCGCATCAGTGACAGGGGAGGGCCGCGATGGCGGTGAACGCGAAGAAGGCCACCGTCTACGTCCTCGTGGTCTTCGTGCTGTACCTGATCATCACCGACCCGGAGACGGCCTCCGAGTACGTGCTGGTCGGGTTCCAGGGCATCTCCGACGCCGCGAAGGCCATCGGCGACTTCATGACCTGGCTCGCCAACGGAGGAAAGTGATGATCCGCCACCTGGTGCTCTTCCGGCTGAACGAGGGCGTCGAGCGCGACGACCCGAGGGTCGTCAAGGGCGAGGAGGCCTTCCGTTCCCTCAACGACAAGATCCCGGAGATCCGCTTCTGGGAGTGCGCCTGGAACATCAGCGACCGCCCCATCGCCTACGACTTCGCGATCAACTCGGCGTTCGAGGACGCGGACGCGCTGCGCCGGTACGCAGAACACCCGGAGCACCAGGCGGGCGTCGGGCTGTGGCGCGAGTTCGCCACGTGGGTGATCGCCGACTACGAGTTCTGACGCCCCGTCCCCCTGCCTCTCCCGAAGGTCCCCTGCCGTCACGGCAAGGGACCTTCGCGCGTTGCACGGCCCTGTTCGCCCTCAACACGGAATATGCGGTGCTTGCGCACGGTGAGTCAGTCTTGTGATGCTATGACCGCTTTTGACGGATGAGTTGACGGGCGATGAGAGCGATGAAGAGGTGGCGTTGACCGTGCCGGCCAGTACTGCGCCGCCCCAGGACGAGGCGTCCCCCGACGCGGCCCAGACTCCCGCCAAACGGCGCGGTGCCGACACCCGGGCCCTGACCCAGCTCCTCTTCGGCCAGCTCAAGGACCTCGAGCCGGGCACGCCGGAGCACACCCGCGTACGCGCGGCGCTCATCGAGGCCAACATCCCGCTCGTGCGCTACGCGGCCGCCCGCTTCCGCTCCCGCAACGAGCCGATGGAGGACGTGGTCCAGGTCGGCACCATCGGGCTCATCAACGCCATCGACCGCTTCGACCCCGAGCGGGGCGTGCAGTTCCCCACCTTCGCGATGCCGACGGTGGTCGGCGAGATCAAGCGGTACTTCCGCGACAACGTCCGCACCGTCCACGTACCGCGCCGGCTGCACGAGCTGTGGGTGCAGGTCAACAGCGCCACGGAGGACCTCACGACCGCCTTCGGGCGCACCCCGTCGACCGCCGAGATCGCCGAGCGGCTGCGCATCTCCGAGGAGGAGGTGCTGTCCTGCATCGAGGCCGGACGGTCGTACCACGCCACCTCGCTGGAGGCCGCGCAGGAGGGCGACGGGATGCCCGGACTGCTGGACCGGCTCGGCTACGAGGATCCCGCCCTGGACGGTGTCGAGCACCGCGACCTCGTCCGGCACCTCCTCGTGCAGCTGCCCGAGCGGGAGCAGCGCATCCTGTTGCTGCGCTACTACAGCAATCTCACCCAGTCGCAGATCAGCGCGGAACTCGGTGTCTCACAGATGCATGTGTCCCGACTGCTGGCGCGCAGCTTCCAGCGACTGCGGTCCGCAAACAGGATCGACGCGTAACCGGAACGAGCGAATCGCCTACCTGTGCCGTTCTGTGCTTTTCTGGGCCGAAAGCCCGTCAGACCCCTTGTTTCCAGGGCTGATTCACATCTCGGATGTCGACATGTCACTACAGCGCGTTGCCGACATGTGACATTCTGCGGGAAGCGCGTTTGCCGGAGCCTCGGCGCCGGTATTCAGGTGAAGGCTGCGTTCCTCAGATCGGGAGCGTCCGCCGCGACCGTCCCGCGACCCAAAGGGGGTGGCATGTCCGCAGAACAGGGCAGCTCGAAGGTGCTCACGCTCGCGGAGAGCGAAACAGCTCCCCATGCTCTCGACGCAATCGGCTCCATCGACGAAGGCCCGGCCACACCGGCTCCGGAGCTCCCGGCCACGACGGAACTCCCGGACACGACGGCCCTCGACACCCGCACCCTGTCCCGCTCCCTGTTCCTGCGGCTCGCCGCACTCGACGAGGACAGCCCGGAGCGTGCCTATGTCCGGGACACGCTGATCGAGCTCAACCTCCCGCTGGTGCGGTACGCGGCGGCGCGGTTCCGCTCGCGCAACGAACCGATGGAGGACATCGTCCAGGTCGGCACCATCGGCCTGATCAAGGCGATCGACCGCTTCGACTGCGAACGCGGGGTGGAGTTCCCCACGTTCGCGATGCCGACGGTGGTCGGCGAGATCAAGCGGTTCTTCCGCGACACCTCGTGGTCGGTGCGGGTACCGCGCCGGCTCCAGGAGCTGCGGCTGGCACTGACGAAGGCCAGCGACGAGCTCTCGCAGAAGCTGGACCGCTCCCCGACGGTTCCCGAACTCGCCGCCGTACTGGGCGTGTCGGAGGAGGACGTGGTCGACGGGCTCGCGGTCGGCAACGCGTACACGGCGTCCTCGCTGGACTCCCCCGCCCCCGAGGACGACGGCGGCGAGGGCTCGCTCGCGGACCGCCTCGGCTACGAGGACACGGCGCTGGAGGGCGTGGAGTACCGGGAGTCGCTCAAGCCGCTGCTGGCCAAGCTGCCGCCCCGGGAGCGGCGGATCATCATGCTGCGCTTCTTCGCCAACATGACCCAGTCGCAGATCGGCGAGGAGGTCGGCATCTCCCAGATGCACGTCTCGCGGCTGCTCACGCGGACGCTCGCCCAGTTGCGGGAAGGCCTCATTTCGGACTGAGGCAGCCCACAGCACGGGGCGCCGGCAGGACGCCCCGCGAGTGGAATCGGACATGTGGCCGTCGGGGCGCCCCGCAGGGGCGCAACGGCGGCCGCCGCGTTCCGGGCCGCTTCAGCAGCGGTTCCTACTTCAGCGCGAGCCACGCCACCGCGGCGACGACCGCCACGGCGACGACGATGCCGATGATCAGACCGATGCGCGGTCCGCCGCCGGTGGACGCGGCCTGCCGGCCCTGAGGGGCCTCGTCGACGAACGCGCGGAACATCTGGGTGTTGCCGGCGGGGTCGTGATGGCCCTGCGGGCCCTGGGTGTCAGCCATGTCACGAGACCCTAGCGAATCCCCGACGGGCGGCCCAAGCGGGGCAGGGGCCGGACCGGCGGGCGGGGCGCGGCAGGCCGGGGCCGGACGGGCCCAGCGCCTGCCACCTGCGTGTTCACTACCGCGATTACGTGCCTTTGCCAAGCTTTTGGGACGCCGGTCTTCGGATTTGCTTGCTTGTAGCAACCATCGAATCTACGGTTGCTTCAAGCAACGAAACGGGAGGTGCCATGGCCGAGCCGACGCAGTACGAGGAGCTGGTCCGGCAGTTCAGCGCCTTCGGTGCCGTCAAGCGGGAGATGAACCGCGTCATGCCGGCCGACTGCCCCAGCGGCTCCGCGTCCGTGCTGGCGCTCCTCGGCCGCCACGGCGACCTGCGCATGAGCAGGCTCGCCGAGCTGCTCTCCGTGGACATGTCGGTCACCAGCCGCCATGTCGCCCATCTGGTCGAGCGCGGCTGGATCGAGCGCTCCCCCGACCCCTCCGACAAACGGTCCCGCATCCTGCGCCTCACCGGCGCCGGCCGGGCGCAGCTCGACGTGCTGTTCCGGCGGACCACCCAGCTCCTCGCCGACCGCCTGGGCGACTGGTCCGACGAGGAGATCGGCCGCCTCACCCAGCTGATGGCCCGGCTCAGGGACAGTTTCGGCGACTGCCGCGCCGTGCCCCGGCCGGCCCCTGCCCCACGCGAGGAAACCACCCGTACACCCGCAAGCACCTAAGAGAAGGAAGACCATGGCAACGACCACACCAGCCGGTGTGCGGGCTCATGCCAAGCACGGGGGAGGCTCCTCCGCAGACGCTCCGATGACACACCGGCAGATCATGGAGGCGCTGTCCGGGCTGCTGCTCGGCATGTTCGCCGCCATCCTGTCGTCGACCATCGTCACCAACGCCCTGCCCGAGATCGTGGCCGACCTCGGCGGCGGCCAGAGCGCCTACACCTGGGTCGTCACCGCCTCGCTGCTGACGATGACCGCCTCCACCCCGCTGTGGGGCAAGCTCGCCGACCTGTTCAGCAAGAAGGTGCTGGTCCAGACAGCCCTCTGCGTCTTCGTCCTCGGCTCCGTCGTGGCCGGTCTGGCGCAGAACCCGGCGATGCTCATCAGCGCGCGTGCCATCCAGGGACTGGGCGCCGGCGGTCTGGCGGCCCTGGCCCAGATCATCATGGCCGCGATGATCTCCCCGCGTGAGCGCGGACGCTACTCCGGCTACCTCGGCGCCACCTTCGCCGTCGCCACCGTCGGCGGTCCGCTGCTCGGCGGTGTCATCACCGACACCAGCTGGCTCGGCTGGCGCTGGTGCCTCTACGTCGGTGTGCCCTTCGCGCTGATCGCGCTGATCGTGCTCCAGAAGACGCTGAACCTGCCCCTGACCAGGCGCCAGGTCAAGGTCGACTGGGCGGGAGCCTTCCTCGTCACCGCAGCCGTCTCCCTGCTGCTCGTCTGGGTCACCTTCGCCGACGACAAGTACGACTGGATCTCCTGGCAGACCGGCGCCATGGTCGGAGGTTCGATCGCTCTCACGCTGATCTTCCTGCTCGTCGAGAACAGGGCCGCCGACCCGATCATCCCCCTGCGTCTGTTCCGCAACCGCACCATCACCCTGGCCTCGCTGGCCTCGCTGTTCGTCGGTGTCGCGATGTTCGCGGGCACCGTCTACTTCAGCCAGTACTTCCAGCTGGCCCGGGGCGAGTCCCCGACCATGTCGGGCGTCATGACGATCCCGATGATCGGCGGCATCTTCGTGTCGTCCACGGCCTCCGGCATCATCATCACCAGGACCGGCAGGTGGAAGGGCTGGCTGCTGGCCGGCGGCGTACTGCTGACGGCGGGCCTGGGCCTGCTCGGCACCATGCGGTACGACACCCCGTACTGGCACATCGGCGTCCACATGGCGCTGCTGGGGCTCGGCGTCGGCATGATGATGCAGAACCTGGTGCTGTGCACGCAGAACCAGGTGGCTGCGGGCGATCTGGGCGCGGCCTCCTCCGTCGTGACGTTCTTCCGGTCCCTCGGCGGTGCGGTCGGCGTCTCCGTGCTCGGCTCGGTCATGTCGACCCGGATCAGCCATCACGCCCAGGACACCATCGGGCAACTGGGCCCGCGGGAGCGGGCGGCGGCGGCCGAGGCCTCCGGCAGCGGCGCGATCCCCGACATGGACCTGCTGCCCCCGTCCATCCGCACCTGGCTGGAGAGCGCCTACGGGCACGGCATCGCCGACATCTTCGTGTACGTCACCCCGGTCGCCCTGCTCGCCTTCCTGGTGACCCTGTTCATCCAGGAGGTCCCGCTGCGGACCACGGGCGCGCTGGCCCAGGCGGCGGCCTCGGCCGCCCCGCCGGTGGCGCCGGCCGGTGCGGTGACGACCGTGCCACCGGCAGCCTCCGCCACCCCGGACGGCCCGGAGACGTCGAAGGCCCCGGCCACTTCGAAGGCCCCGGGCACCTCGAACGGCTCGGGCAGCTAGGACGGCTCCGGCAGCTAGGACGCCGGGGCCGCGCCACAGGCGGCCGTCACGCCGATCCCGCCGGGGAGGACGTCGACCGGGCTGCCCGGTGCCGCGGGCCGGGGTACGGACCCGGCGGACGTGCCCGCGTCCGCCGGGCATCGCCGGGCGGCCGAGTCACGCTGTTCCGGCCGGCAGTGAGGTGCCAGGAACGCCCGGGTGTCCGGTTCCCCCCGCGACGTCGTGCCGATGGCCGCGAGGCGTGCCGGGACGGCCTGGTCTCCCCTCAGGTGCCCTGCGTCCGTCAGGGGTTGCCGTGGGTGTCGACGATGCGGCGGGCGAGGTCGCGCAGTTTCACGTTCTCCCGCTGCGAGGCCCGTACCAGGCTGTCGAAGGCGCCGGCCGCGTCGATGTCCATGCGCTCCATCAGGATGCCGGTGGCCTGGCCGATCAGGTCCCGGGTGCGCATGGCCTCGGTGAGCTGCTCGCGCACGGTGGCGGAGTCCAGGGCGATGCCGACATGCGCGGTGAACAGCCGTCCGATCCGCAGCGCGGCCTCGTCGAAGGCGCGCGGCTTGCGGGCGTACGCGGTGAGCACCGTCAGCCGGCGCCGGTCGGCACGCAGTCGCAGGGACAGTACGGAACGCAGGCCCAGCCCGGACAGCGCGTCCGCGCCCTCCTGGCCCTCGCTGTCCTCGACCCCGGCCACCGGGGCGGTCCACAGACGGTGCCAGTACGGATGCTTCCCCACCACGGGGGGACTGCCGTGCCGCTCCCCCACCACGGGCTGACCGTCCTCGGCGGCGCGCACCACCTCGTCGGTCCAGGCGAGCGTCTGCCTGCGGTTGTCGCGCTCTATGACGGAGATACCCGCGTGGTCGGCGCCCGGCAGAAGATCCACGGCAAGCCGCACGGCGGTGTCCAGGGTGCTGTCCGGGGTGGACGTCTCGTGCAGTCGGCACGCCGCGGCCGTCAACGCTTCCGCCAGATCCGTTCCGGCAGGGAAACGGGGCAAATCAGAAAACCGGGACGCAGCCACCACGAACCTCTTCGGCGAGCACGACCGGACGGTCGTGCGCAGGAGAGCTCCGCAGCACATTCCCGACTGCGAGCACAGGACGTACAGAACTTTAGCCGCTTCCGGTCATGCGCTCCGACGTGGTGCAATGGGAGCGGGTCAGGAAGTGGCCTTGCCGGAACTCCGGACGCACGACTGCCAGGTGACTGCCGTGACCTTCCTTCCGAATCCCCCATGGACACATGAACCGTCCGCGCGTGTGCTGCTCCCTTTCCCCACGGAGATCGACTTCTCCAACGCGGACGGACTGCTGCCGCTGATCATGGCCCGGGCCCGCCCCCACCCCGGCCGGCCGCCACAGGTCGTGGTCCTCGACCTCACCCCGACGCAGTTCATGGACTCCCAGGGCGTCCGCCTCATCAACGACGTACGCCGACTGCTGCACCCCACGACCCGGGTGCACGTGGTGGCCCTCCCGGAGAGCCTGGCGAGCCGCGTGCTGGAACTGACGGGCCTGCGCCGCGACATCCCCGTGTACGACAACCTTCCTGAGGCGATGGCCGCCTAGGCTGACGCCATGGCACCGAACATCGCGACGAACACCCGTGTGTCCCTCGACGAGTTGCTGGACTTCGTACGGCCCCGGCACCGGGCGGTCCTGCTGACCCGGCGGGCCGACGGCGGTCCCCAGGGCTCACCCCTGACCTGCGGGGTCGACGACTCGGGCCGGATCGTGGTGTCCACGTACCCAGAACGCGCCAAGACGCGGAACGCCAAGAGGGACGCCCGGGTGAGCCTGATCGTCCTGAGCGACGACTGGAACGGGCCCTGGGTGCAGATCGACGGCACCGCCGAGGTCGTGGATTCGCCCGAGTCCGTGGAGCCGCTGGTGGAGTACTACCGGAACATTGCCGGCGAGCATCCCGACTGGGACGAGTACCGGGCGGCGATGGTCAAGCAGGGCAAGTCGATCATCCGGATCACTCCGGAGCGCTGGGGTCCGGTGGCGACCGGCGGCTTTCCGGCGCGGATGGCCGAAGGGGAGTAGGGACACGTCCGTTCAGTCCCGGCCGCGGGCGGCCATCGCCTCGATGCCCGCCACCAGCAGGTCCAGGGCGAAAGCGAAGTCCCGCTCCAGCATCTCCTCGACCGTGTCGCCGCCGCGGGCCTTCATGATCCTTGCCGACTCCTCGATCACCTCGGAGGCGTCGGGTGACTGCGTCACCTCGCTCATGGCGTGCCGGTGGTACTCGTCGGGGGACATGCCCGTCGCGGCGACCCTGGTGTGGAAGTGGCCCTCGATCGTGCCGTACCCGTACACGAACTGGAAGACGGCCGCGATCGCCCCGGTCACCCCGTGTGCGGGCAGGCCGGTCCTGCGGATGACCTGCTGGATCACCCGGGAGAATTCCAGCGCGTTGGGCCCGATGTTGAGGAATCGGCCGGCCAGTGGCGACAGCCAGGGGTGGCGCACCAGCAGCGTGCGGTACTCGCGGGCGAGGGTGCGCAGCTGGTCGCGCCAGTCCTCGCCGGTGGCCGGATCGGGCAGGGTGAGCTCACCGAAGGTGCGGTCCAGGGCGAGTTCGAGGAGGTCGTCCTTGGTGGCGACGTACCAGTAGACGGACATCGCCGTCACATGGAGCTCGGCGGCGAGCCGGCGCATGGAGAACTTGGCGGGCCCCTCGGCGTCCAGCAGCCGTACGGTGACCTCGGTGATCCTCTCCCGGTCCAGTCCCGACGGCTGTCCACCGCCGCGCCCGCCGCGACGGGTCCTGCCGTCCAGCCAGACACTGGTCCGCGGGACGTCTTCGGACCGCTGGGCTGCCCTCACCATGGCGCACCTTCCTCGACTCGCCGACGCCGGTTCCTGCCGGGCACCCGTGGTCCGGGTGCGCGGACGGTCCGGCTGTCAGGCCTTCTCTCGCGATTCTGCCCGGTCCGCCCGGCGCAGCAACGCCGCCGTGATCAGTCCGCCGAGCAGCACTGCCACCGCCCCCACCAGCAGGCTCGTCTCCAGCCCGGCGGAGAACGCGTCGGTGATCCGCACCCGTTCGCCGTCCGAACCGGCCGCGGCCGGCGCCGCCGGGAGCGAGCTCGCCGCCACCGGAACCAGCGCCGCGAACCGCGCGTTCAGCACCGCGCCCAGGACGGCCACTCCGAGCCCGTTGCCGAACTCGGCGAGGGTGCCGTTGATCCCGGCGCCGACGCCCGTCTTCTCACGGGGTACCGAACTCATCACCGCGTGCGCCATCACCGGACTGCCGATCGCCGTGCCCGCCCCGATCATGACCAGGCCGAGCAGCGTACCCGTATAGCCGTGCCCGGTGAGCGTGGCGATCGACACCAGCCCGCCCGCCATCAGCGTCATACCGACGCCTATGGAGAGCGGGGTGCCCATCTTCGCCGCCCACCTGGTACCCACACCCGTGAAGTTGAGGGCGACGACGGTCATGGCCATCGGCGCGGTGCGCAGGCCCGCCTCCAGAGGGCCGTAGCCGAGGACGAACTGCAGGTACTGGGTGAGCAGGAACAGCGCGCCGCCCATGCCGAAGGTGATCAGCACCAGACCGCCGACATCCACCGGCCACAGCGCGGCCGGGGGCTTGTCCACGGTGATGGCGTTCGCCGCGTCCGGCGAACCGAAGAAGAACGCCTTCCAGGGCACCGACCCGGCCGACCGCGGTGTGCGGATCGCACTCGGACCGCGGGACGCGCTCTTCGACGATCAGGGTGGTGACCGTGCCGTCGACGTTCGGTCGTGGGGAGGACCACCTAGAAGGCGCCGTTGGGTGACGAAGTCGAGAGGGCCGTCCTCCCACAGCGGCCCGGGAGGCGGAGGGCCGTGCACCGGGCCGCCCGCCGCCCGCTTGGCCACCTCACGGACCCGTCCAGTTGCTCGTACAGATGGGACCGCAGCGCCGGCGTCGTCACCGTGCCGATCACCGCGCACACCACCGCGCACACCACCGCGATCAGCGCCACGGACGCGACGACGAGCCGCGTCCGCAGGCCCGCGGACGTGGTCGTCGCCGTCCGCTCACGACACCGCGGACTTGATCATGTATCCGGCGCCGCGACGGGTGTGGATCATCGGCTCCCGGCCGGCGTCGATCTTCCGGCGCAGGTACGAGATGTACAGCTCGACGACGTTCGCCTGCCCGCCGAAGTCGTACGACCAGACCCGGTCGAGGATCTGGGCCTTGCTGAGCACGCGCCGCGGGTTGCGCATGAGGAAGCGCAGCAGCTCGAACTCGGTGGCGGTGAGGTGGATGCCCTGCCCGCCCCGGCTGACCTCGTGACTGTCCTCGTCGAGGGTGAGGTCGCCGACGACCAGTACCGACTCGGAGCGGCGGTCGGCCGCGCCGGAACGCCGGATCAGCCCGCGCAGCCGGGCGACGACCTCCTCCAGGCTGAACGGTTTGGTGACGTAGTCGTCCCCGCCCGCGGTCAGCCCGGCGATACGGTCCTCGATGGCGTCCTTGGCGGTCAGGAACAGGACAGGCACGTCCGGCAGCTCGCGGCGCAGCCGCCCGAGGATGGACAGCCCGTCCGTGTCCGGCAGCATCATGTCCAGGACGACCGCGTCGGGCCGGAAATCGCGCGCGGTACGGAGGGCACCCTGGCCGTCCCCCGCACTGCGGATCTGCCAGCCTTCGTACCGCAGGGCCATGGACAGCAGTTCGGTGATCGACTGCTCGTCGTCCACCACAAGCACGCGGACGGGGCTCCCGTCCGGCCTGAGCAGTTCGGTGCGCCCCTGGGGCGAGATCGTGGTCATACCGCACACGATGCGCGGAGCCTCTGAGAACACTCTTTCGACAACCTGTGTTTTCCCTGAGAAACACACGGGCGCTCCCAGGGGCAGGATTCCGCGTCGCTGTCACGGACACGCGATTCCTCCCCGGCGCGGCGTGCACGCCGGGGTCTCCGCGAGAGACCGGGTGACCGCTCGTACCGCAACAGTCACCCGAGACCGCGCCCCGGGTCCTGGGCACGGTCAGAACAGCCCGTCCTGCGCCGCCGCCCTCTCCTTCAACGCTGCGACCGGTACCGCGAGCTCCCGCCCTGCGGCCGGCGTCAGTCCCCATCCGGCCAGCAGCCGGGTGTCCAGCACCACGACTCCTCTGCCCGTCAGCAGATGCAGATCGGGACCGGCGGCGGCCACGAGCTCACCGCTCACCACACCCCCGGCGACCAGTTCGCGGACCGCCCCCACGGCGGCAGGCACCTCCGCCAGCCCGAACACCCCGACATGATCGACCGGTTCGAACGGCGCGGGGTCCAGCGACTCCGGCCACCCGCTCAGGGCGACCGCCCGCGCGTGCAACCCGGCGATCTCCGCCGCCCGTTCTTCGCGCGCCGCCGGGAGCGCCGCCCGCACCGCCCGCTTGTCGGCGTAGGCGATCCGGTCGGGTACGCGGAGCGCGGCGCGCAGCAGTTCCTCGGTGCGCCGCGCCGCCATCAGCGGCCCGCTGCCCAGCCAGGTGAAACAGACCGCCCCCTGCTCCAGCAGCCGCGCCCGCCCCCGCTGCACCGCGGTGATCCCGACCTTGGCCATCCCGGGCCCGAACCACGCCAGGTAGACGCGGTAGGCCCGCGGATCGTCCGCGAGGGTGTCGGCGGCCACCGAGTGCGCCCGGTCCAGCCGGGCACACTCCTCGCAGCGCGCCCCCGTGCTGCGGCCCGGCACCACCGCACCGAGCGGACACGCATGCCCCCGTGCCCCCACACACGTCCGCCCGCCCCCTTCCGCGACCGCGAAGGCCACCCGCTTCCCCCAGGTCAGCGCCGAGTGCCGGCCACCGTCCCACCTCAGGACGGGACCATCGGCCGACCACCGCAGCCCCGAGCAGTTCCATGCCTGTGCCATCTCCGCCGAGACTAGTGCGCACCACTGACAACGCCGTCGCCCTGCGGCGGCTCGCTGCCCCGGCTCCCCGGCGCTCACCCGTCCCGAGCCGCACCCGCCGGCCGGAGGCCCTCCGCGTGCCCCTCGCGGGCGCCCAGGTCACGCACCCACCAGTCCCCCCTCCTGCTCCCGGTCGCGGCCCGCCCGGAGGAGCACCGCCTTCACCGGCTGACCCGTGACATGCGCCGAGGTGCCGGGTGCGACCGGCAGTGCCAACCTGGACTGAGGCATCGCACCGCTCGGGGACGTCCGAAAGGCGACAACATGGCGAGCAATGTCAGCGGTACGCGCCACCACCGGACCGGGCGGGAGGCGGAAAGTCCCTGGGCGACGAGCTGGACGTCCGCCGCGGCGGTCCTGATGACCTTCGGCGGCGTGATGGCGGCCTTCCAGGGCATCGCCGCCATCGCCGAGGACGACGTGTTCGTCTCCACCCGCAACTTCACCTACGCGTTCAGCCTGAGCGGCTGGGGCTGGATCCATCTGATCCTCGGCGCGCTCGTGACCGCCGCCGGTCTGGCCCTGTTCCAGGGAGCCACGTGGGCGAGGGTGGTGGGCGTGGCACTGGCCGGCATCAGCATGATCGCCAACTTCGTGTGGCTTCCCTACGCGCCCGTGTGGTCGATCGTCCTCATCGTCATCCACGGCTTCATCATCTGGGCCCTGTGCGCACCGCGCCGCGAAAGCCACGAGTCCCGGGCGTAGCGCGCGGGTCCACGGCCTGGAGTGCCCTGTGGCCCTGGCTTGCCCAGGCGGCCGGGGTGACGGTGATGGTCGCGGCCTACTTCCTCCTGCCCCTGGACCGGCTGGGCCCGCGTCGCCCCGTGCTGAGCTGGGTCCTCTTCGGCCTCGCGCTGGCCCTGATCGCCCTCCTGCTGGTGCGGCAGGCCGTCCACGTGCTGCTGTCCGTGCCGGACGTCCGCCCGGGGCTGGTGATCCCGCCCCTGATGTGCCTGTCCGTTCTGGTCTTCGCGACCGCCTACCTGGCACTGGCCCGGCGCCCCGGCGAACTCGAGGGCATCGCCACCCGCCTGGACGCCCTCTACTTCACGCTGGTCACCCTCGCCACCATCGGCTACGGCGACATCATCCCCCGGGGTCAGTCGGCACGACTGGTGACCGTCCTGCAAATCGTCTACACCTTCGTCTTCCTCACCGCGGCGGCCACCGGCCTGACCCGTTACCTCCGCGACACGCTCCGCCGCCGCGAGAGCACCCACCGGCCGGAGTGACCCACCCATATCGCGCACCGAAATGTGGTCTGCGTCACACTGAAATGGATGGGGATTTCCTCCCCGAGCCCTCGGACGAACGCGGGCCGATGATCCACCGGTTCCGTCCGCCCGCGGCCATCCGGTTCCGCCATCTTCCCGAGGGGTGTCCGCTCATGAGCGGCATGGACGCAACTGCTCTCGACAGCCTGCGCACGGCCTTGCGAGGACGCGTCGTCACACCGCATGACGCGGATTACGACGAGGCCCGCAGCATCTACAACGCCATGATCGACCGTCATCCGGCCGCCATCGCCCGGTGCACGGGCGCGGCGGACGTACGGACCACCCTCGCCTTCGCCCAGGAGACGGGGGCCGACCTCGCCGTGCGCGGGGGCGGACACAGCGGGCCGGGCCTGTGCCTGGTCGACGACGGGCTCACCCTCGATCTCTCCCCCATGCGCTGGGCACGGGTCGACCCGGAGGCAGAGACCGTGCAGGTGGGCGGGGGGAGCCAGTTGGGCGACCTGGACCACGAAGCCCACGCCTTCGGACTCGGCGTACCGACCGGGATCAACTCGACCACGGGGGTCGGCGGTCTCACCCTGGGCGGCGGGCACGGTCATCTCACCCGCAAGTACGGACTGACGGTCGACAGCCTGATCGGCGCGGACGTCGTCCTGGCCGACGGCAGTGTCGTCGCCGCCTCCGAGAAGGAACACCCGGATCTGCTGTGGGCGCTGCGCGGCGGCGGCGGCAACTTCGGGGTGGTCACGTCGTTCACGTTCCGGCTCCACCCGGTGGGCACGGTCGGGGTCGCGGTGACCGTGTGGCCGGTCGAGCGCACGCGGGAGGTGCTGCGCTGGTACCGGGAGTTCCTGCCCGCCGCGCCCGAGGACCTCAACGGGTTCTTCGCGGTCATGACCGTCCCGCCCGGGCCGCCCTTCCCGGAACCGGTCCAGGGCCAGAAGATGTGCGCCGTGATCTGGTGCTACACCGGCGATCTGGAGGACAGCCGCCTGGAGGACACACTGTCCGTGGTCAACGACCCCGCCCCGCCGGCCTTCCACTTCGCCACACCGATGCCCTACCCCGCCCTGCAGACCATGTTCGACGAACTGGTCCCCAAGGGGCTGCAGTGGTACTGGCGCGGCGACTTCTTCGACCGCGTCCCCGACGACGCCGTCGCCGTGCACGAGCGTTATGGCCGGTCCCTCCCCACCGAGCTGTCGACCATGCATCTGTACCCCGTCGACGGAGCGGCCCACCGGGTCGCCGCCGGAGAAACGGCCTGGGCCTACCGGGACGCGGTGTGGTCCGGCGTCGTCGCCGGCATCGACCCCGACCCGGCCAACGCCGACGCGGTCCGCCAGTGGTGCGTCGACTACTGGACGGACCTCCACCCGCACTCCATGGGCGGCTCGTACGTCAACTTCCTCGGCGAATCGGAAGGCCCCGAACGCGTCCGCTCCACCTACCGCGACAACTACGACCGCCTGACCGCCGTCAAGCGCGCCTACGACCCGGACAACTTCTTCCACGCCAACCAGAACATCCCCGCGTCCGCGGCCTGATCCCGGGCGACGCCGGGTGACGCAGCCGTGACGCCGGTCGGTCTCGCGAGCGCCGTCACCGTCGTGCCGGGCGCCGGACAGGTCGTCGCCGTCCGCCGCCGCAGGCCCGCGGACACCCCCTGACAGCGGGTGCCGGACCCCGCATTCCGGCACCCTCCGGGCTCACCCGAGCCCGTGAAGGCGGAAAACCAGAGGCCCTGTGGATCACTCCACAGGGCCTCTGGTCTGCTGTGCACTCGGCAGGATTCGAACCTGCAACCTTCTGATCCGTAGTCAGATGCTCTATCCGTTAAGCTACGAGTGCTTGTCTCTTCAGTTTTCTCGCCGCTCCCGGCCCTTTCGGCCCGCTCGCGGCGACAGGAAGAACATTACATGACTGCCGCCGCCATGTGAAATCCGTTTGGCCTACCCCTTGTGACCTGCACAGACGCCGGATCGGGGGAGTACATCGGGGGGGGAGTACGACGAGGCCCCGGCCGCAGGGACCGGGGCTTCGTGGGTGAGGGCGGAGGCGGAGGGATTTGAACCCTCGATGGGCTTTAAGACCCAAACCGCATTAGCAGTGCGGCGCCATAGACCGGACTAGGCGACGCCTCCTCGCACAGGCCGTCCGCGCGTGAGCGCGAGCGGGTCGGTGCGTGCCGATGATGACACAACCGCGTGGGGTGTCACCAATCGGTGCCCACGGTACTAGGCGGAGAGCCCGCAGGGCAAAGCACTTCCCACCGTGGGGCCGGCGTGGCGCAACGTTCCGCGCGGTGGCGCGTTGGGCAGGTCATGTCTCCGCTCATGTCTCCCCCGCTCATGTCTCCCGTCGTGGTGCAGGTCGTGTCACGGGCTCGGCGGTTCGCCGTCGTCGGCGCCGCCGCCCTTCTCGTCGCCCACACCTCGCTGTCCCCGGCATCCGCACAGGAGCCGCCTCCGCGCGGTGACCGTCTTACCGTCACCGTGCACGGCGCGGGCGACGGGGCGGACGGAACGTACGAGGTGCGCTGCCCGACCGGAGGGGGCAGCCATCCCGATCCCGCGGGTGCCTGCGCGGCCGTCGAACGGAACACGCGGTGGGGGCAGGACGCCTTCGGCCCGGCGCCGCGCGGCGCCGTCTGCACCATGCAGTACGGCGGGCCCGCCACCGCGCGGGTCACCGGCACCTGGGCCGACCGCCCCGTCGACGCGTCCTACGACCGCAGAGACGGATGCGCGATCGCCCGATGGGACCGGCTCGTGCCGCTGCTGCCCGAAACGGGACGGCGAGTCGGGGCACAGCGGGCGTAAAGGTCTGGCGAAGGTTCGGGGCGTGTCGGCGCAGGCAGTCACGGGTCCGGGGCGTACCGGGCGTCACATGGCCGCCACTTTCTGATGCGATGTGCGTCCCATCCGGCGTCGCGAGCGCAACCCCAGCCTTTAGACTCCCTCGCGTGACACGCTGCGGGCAGGTTGGCAAGATGGCCCGAGCGGTCGGCACGTCGCGGTAACAGGGAGGAAGCGGTCTCGTGAGCAGCAGGCCATCCCGAGGCGCTGCTCGCCTCGCAGCCATACTGGACGCGCTTCCCGACGCGTTGGTGCTGGTCAACGCCAACGGGACCGTCGTCAACGCCAACACCATCGCCCTGGAGGCCTTCGAGACCCCGGGCACGGCTCTGGTGGGGCGGGGGCTGCTGGATCTGCTGCCGCAGTTCGACAGCAAGCTCATCCCGGGGTCCATGCGGCGGCCCGACCACATCGACCCCCGCGCGCGTACCAAGCCGACCCGGATGATCGCGCGGAGGACCGACGGGAGCGAATTCCCGGTCGAGGTCACCAGTGCGAATCTGGAGACCGGCCAGCAGGCGTACGACAACTACGGCGGCGGCGGCGACGAACTACTGATGCTCGTCGTCCGCGACCTGTCCGGCACCGTCGACACCGAGGCCGAGCTGGCGCGGTCGCAGCGGCAGACCGAGATGATCCTGCGGGCCGCCTCCGAGGGTGTCGTCGGCACCGACACCGACGGGCGGATCGTCCTGGTCAACCCGGCCGCCGCCCAGATACTGGGATTCCGGGCCGGCGACCTCGGCGGACGCGAACTGCACACCCTGGTCCTGCACTCGCGCGCCGACGGCTCCCCGTTCCCCTACGACGAGTCCCCCCTCGCCGACACCCTGCGCTCCGGACGCAAACACCGGGTGCGCGGTCAGGTGCTGTACTCCAAGAGCGGCGACAAGGTGCCGGTCGACCTGACGACCGCGCCGGTGCGCGACGGCGACCAGCTCGTCGGCGCCGTCATGACCTTCCTCGACCGCCGTCCCTACGACGCGCTCGCCGAGGAGAAGGAAGCGGCCGAGAGCCGGCACCTGGAGGAGCTGGAGCGGCTCGCCGAGGCGCACGGTTCCGAACTCACCGCACTCCGCCAGAGCCACGTCACCGAGCTGGAGCGGCTGAGCGAGAAGCACACGGAGGAGCTCGCCGCGAACGAGGAGCGCTACGCCGCCCTCGGTGAGCGGGAGAAGGACCGTTACGAGGCCCTCGCCGCCCGGCACGAACAGCTGCTCATCCTGCTCGGCCAGTCCCTGCGCGGCCCGCTGGACGAACTGCGCCGCGAGCTGTCCGCGCTGGCCGCCGACGACGCCGGACAGCTGTGGCCCGAGGCCAACCAGGTGCTCCACCACCTGTCGGCCGGTTACGCCCGGATCACCACCCTCATCGACAACGTGCTCGGTTACCAGCGGCTCGACGTCGGCGCCGAGCAGGTCGCCCGTACGAAGGTGATGCTCGATGCCGTCGTCGCCGCCGGAGTCGACGGGGCCGTCGAGCTGATCGGTCCCGGGCGAGTGCAGTTCGCCGTGCACGCGCCACCTATCGAGGCCGAGGTCGACCCGCGGCTGCTCGCCACCGCCCTCGCCCATCTCGTCGCGGACGTGGCGGGCGTCGACGCGACCGGCAACACACCCATGTCGGCGGGCGGCTATCTGGACAACACCGTCGTGGTCGCGGCGGCGCAGCGCGGTGAGGTGGTCCGCATCGAGGTGCGCGGACCGTACAGCGGCGGCGACCCGGTGCACGAGCCGATCGTGCGCGGGATCGTCCGGGCGCACGGTGGTGTGCTGCAGACGCACGACGTACCGGGGATGAGCGGGAGCGCGTTCGTCCTCGAGGTGCCGATCGGGGGCGGGGCGGGGGTCGTGGTGGCCGTCGAGGCTCCGGTCCCGGCGCTGGAGGCCGCGCCCGCCGAGCCGACCGTCGGCGGCGGGCGGCGGCGGGCACGGCGCTCCTCCGTGGATGCCTTCCTGGAGAGCGAGGTGCCCGGCGCGGACGACGGTGCGGTCGCTGGGACCGCACCCACCGGCCGGCGCAGGCGCCGGGCGGCCGATGCCGCCGAGGACGCGGAGGCGCAGCTTCCGGCTCAGGCATCCGGTGAGGGCGCGACAGCGTCCGGCGGCACCGGGCGCCGACGTGGCCGGCCCGCCGAGAACACGACGGCCGGTGCCGGGCTCGAGGTCGCAGGTGCCGGTGCCGGGCTCGAGGTCGCAGGTGCCGGTACCGGGCTCGAGGTCGCAGGTGCCGGGGTGTCCGAGGGGGCCGTCGTCACCGCCGCCGAGCATGCGGCAGGGGCCGCCGCCTCGAACACGGGGCTGGGCGGGACCGTACCGCCGCAGGGGGTGCCCGCCCCCTCCGGCCGGCGTGCCCGGCACGGGTCCGGTGAACAGCACGCGCTGCCGGCGGCGCTGCCCGCGCCGGCCACGGGCCGGAACGGGTCCGCCGAGGCATCTCAGGCCGAGGTGGCCGTGCAGGTTCCGGCCCAGGCGTCGGGGCAGGAGCCGACGGGGCGGCGCCGGCGTGCGCTGGCCGCCGCCAGCGAGCGGGCGGCGGCGCAGGAGGCCGCGCCCCGTACGGTGTTCGCGCTGCCGCCTGCCGAGGCGGACCAGGAGGAGCAGGTCGCACAGCCCGCGCAGGCCGAGATGGTCGGCCGGGCCGCGCAGGCGGGCGAGGGCGGATCCGCCGCGCCCACTGCCCAGGCCGACAGCGGCCGGCATGACGCCGTACCGCACGACCAGGCCGACGACCACACCCCGCCGCAGCCGCATCCCACCAGCGCGCCGACGGGCCGTCGGCGGCGGGCCGGTGCCCAGCCGACGGAGGCGGCCCCGGCCACTCCGGCCGTACCGGCCCCCGGGGCTGCCGGGCAGTGGGGGGCGGTGCCTCCGCAAGTGATGCCGGCGCCGGTGCCCGCGCAGGGACAGGCCGGTGCGCCGGCACCGATTCCCGCCGCCCAGCCGCTCCCCGCCGAGGCCGCGCCCGTACAGGACGCCCCGGCCGGAGGCACCCCTGCCGGGCAGCCGTGGCCCGTCGCCGGTACGCCCGTGCCGCCGGTCCCGGACCCGCCGCAGCCGACGCCCGCCACCGGCACCCCGCTGCCGCCCGAAGGCGCACCATCACCGACACCGGCACCGGCACCAGCACCAGCACCAGCACCAGCACCAGCCCAGCGTGCCGCTCAGCCGTTGCCCGACGAGACCGCGGCACCGGTGGACCCGAACTCGACGCTGGGGCGGGCGATCAGCGTGCGGACGCTGGGGCAGGGTGTGCCGTTCAACCGGCAGGCCTCTCAGGTCCAGCAGCCGCTGCCGGCGGCCACGCCTCCCCCGCACCAGCCGGGCGGCTCCGGGCGCCGCCGCAAGCTCGGTACGCGTCCGGACCCTGCCGCGGGCAACGAGCGGAACGGACACCCGCGCCCGGCAGCCGAGCCCGCGCCCGCCGCCGGGCAGTCGCCGGCCTTGCAGCAGGGCCGGCCCCCGGCGCAGGCCCAGCCCCAGCCGCAGCCCTCCCTCGCCGGTCAGTCCCGGCTCGCGCCGCCGGCCGAGGGCACGGGCCGGTCGTACGCGATAGGAGCGCCCGACGCGGACGCCGCCGAGGGGCCCGAGCCGCTGGACGGACCCGGCGGTGCCGTCGAGGTCGCGGACCACCCGCGTCCGCAGCCGATGGACGACGAACTGCCGCCGGAGCCGCTGGACAACCCGCGCCGGCTGCTGGTGTGGCCCGCGCCGGACGTCTCGACGCAGCAGGCGCTGAGCGACCGCGGCTACCGGCCGGTGATCGTGCACTCGCGCGAGGAGGTCGACGCGCAGATCGCGGCCTTCCCCGCCGCGCTGTTCGTGGACCCGCTGACCGGGCCGATCACGCGTACGGCGCTGCAGTCGCTGCGCCGGGCGGCGGTGGCGGCCGAGGTTCCGGTGCTGGTGACGGCCGGGCTCGGGCAGGCCTCGCGCGATGCCGCGTACGGCGCCGATCCCGCCGTACTGCTGAAGGCGCTGGCACCGCGTGACAGCGAACAGCACCCTCCGCGTGTGCTGCTGATCGAGGAGCACGCGGAAATCGCGCTGGCGCTCACCGGGGCGCTGGAGCGGCGCGGGATGCAGGTCGCGCGGGCCGCGAGCGACGCCGACGCGGTGGCGCTGGCGGGGCAGTTCCGGCCGAACCTGGTCGTGATGGACCTGCTGCAGGTGCAGCGTCGCCAGTCCGGGATCGTGGACTGGCTGCGGGCGAACGGGCAGCTCAACCGCACCCCGCTGGTCGTCTACACGGCCACCGTCGGCCAGGCGGACCTGCCCCGGCTGGCCTCCGGCGAGACCGTGCTGTTCCTCGCGGAGCGGTCCACCAGTGCCGAGGTGCAGGACCGGATCGTCGACCTGCTCTCGCGGATCGGGACCAACTGACGGGCTTCACCGAGGACGGGCGAACGACGTGCGCCGGGCGGTGAGCGGGGGTTCCCCGGTCACCGCCCGGCGCGTTCGCCGTATGTGCGTCAGATCCGCGTGACGTCCAGCGAGCCCTCGGCGTACTGCCTGCGCAGCACCTTCTTGTCGAACTTGCCGACGCTGGTCTTCGGCACCGACTCGATCACCGTCCAGCGCTCCGGGAGCTGCCATTTGGCGATCTTGCCCTCCTCCTGGAGGAAGGCACGCAGGGTGGTGAAGTCGGCGGTGGAACCCTCCTTGAGGACGACCGTGGCCAGCGGGCGCTCGCCCCACTTGTCGTCCGGGACGGCGACCACGGCCGCCTCGGCGACGTCCGGGTGGGCCATCAGCGCGTTCTCCAGGTCGACCGAGGAGATCCACTCGCCACCGGACTTGATGACGTCCTTGGCGCGGTCGGTCAGGGTCAGGAAGCCGTCCGGGCTGATGGTGCCGACGTCGCCGGTCTTCAGCCAGCCGTCCTCACTGAACTTGTCCGCGGGTCGGAGCGGTTCGGCGTCGGGGCCGTTGTAGTAGGCGCCGGCGATCCATGCACCGCGGACCTCCAGCTCACCGGCCGACTCGCCGTCCCAGGGGAGGCGTTCGCCGCCGGGTCCGGTGAGGCGGGCCTCGACGCCGGCCGGGAAGCGGCCCTGGGTCAGACGGTAGGCGAACTCGGACTCGGTGCCGACGGCGGCCGCCGGCGGGCGGGCGATGGTGCCGAGCGGGGAGGTCTCCGTCATGCCCCAGGCATGGCAGACCCGCATGCCCAGCTTGTCGAACGCCTCCATCAGGGAGGGCGGGCAGGCGGAGCCTCCGATGGTGACCTGGGTGAGGGAGGAGACGTCCCGGGGCTTGGCGGTCAGCTCGGCGAGCAAGCCCTGCCAGATGGTGGGGACGGCGGCGGCGTGGGTCGGCTTCTCGCCCTCGATCATCTCGGCGAGCGGGGCGGGCTGCAGGAAGCGGTCCGGCATCAGCATGTTGACGCCGGTCATGAAGGTGGCGTGCGGCAGGCCCCAGGCGTTGACGTGGAACTGCGGGACCACGACCAGCGAGGTGTCCTCGTCGGTCAGGCCCATCGACTGGGCCATGTTGACCTGCATGGAGTGCAGGTAGATCGAACGGTGGCTGTAGACCACGCCCTTGGGGTCGCCGGTGGTGCCGGAGGTGTAGCACATGGCGGCGGCGGCACGCTCGTCCAGCTCCGGCCAGTCGTAGGCGACGGGCTGTCCGGCGATCAGCTCCTCGTACTCGTGCACCCGCGCGGTGGCGTCCGCCAGCGCGGAACGGTCACCGGGACCGGAGACGACCACGTGCTCGACGGTCTTCAGGTGCGGCAGCAGCGGGGCGAGGAGGGGGATCAGCGAACCGTTGACGAGGATCACCCGGTCGGCGGCGTGACGGACGATCCACGCCAGCTGCTCGGGGGGCAGGCGGAGGTTCAGGGTGTGGAGGACGGCTCCCATGGAGGGGATCGCGAAGTACGCCTCGACGTGCTCGGCGTTGTTCCACATGAGGGTCGCGACGCGTTCGTCGCCGGTGACGCCGAGGTCCTCGCGCAGGGCGTGGGCCAGCTGGGCCGCGCGGGCGCCGATCTCCGCGTAGGAACGGCGCTGCGGCTCGTCCTCGCCGGTCCACGTGATGACCTGCGATGTGCCGTGGATCGTCGACCCGTGGGTCAGGATCCTCGAGATCAGCAGCGGTACGTCCTGCATGGTGCTCAGCACGGCGTCCTCCTGGGCGACATTGCCTACGCGTCGGTACGGGTTGCGCTGATTCTGCGCACATACCGCGCGGTATGTCACTAGGGGAGCGGATGATCGATCACACCCCACCGGAGAACTTATTCCCTCAGATTCAGCTCATTTCCGAACAAGTCCCAGCTCAGCATCGTCGCGGAGCTTGCCGAGCGCCCTCGACACGGCGGACTTCACCGTGCCGACCGATACACCGAGCACCTCGGCCGTCTGCGTCTCGCTGAGGTCCTCGTAGTACCGCAGGACGACCATCGCCCGCTGCCGCGCGGGCAGCCGCATGATCGCGCGCCACATCGCGTCGCGCAGCGCCTGCCGCTCGGCCGGGTCGTCGTCGCCGAGCACCGGATCGGGCTCGGGCAGCTCGTCGCAGGTGAATTCGTCGACCTTGCGCTTGCGCCACTGCGACGTGCGCGTGTTGAGCAGCGCCCTGCGCACATAGCCGTCGAGCGCGCGGTGGTCCTCTATGCGCTCCCAGGCGACATACGTCTTGGTGAGCGCGGTCTGCAGCAGGTCCTCCGCGTCGCTCGGGTTCCCGGTCAGCGACCGGGCGGTACGCAGGAGCGCCGGCTGGCGGGCCCTCATGTACGACGAGAACGACGGGTACGGGAGGCCCTGCGTTGGTGGAACAGCGGCATCCGAAGCGCTGGTGCAGACGAGTGTGGTCATGTCTCCACGCTAGGAGCGAGCCCTGTCCCGCGGATCGGCCGCAGGTCGCGAAGCCACGTCCCCCTCAGGTTGTAGGAACGGGGCCCGCCGCACCTCCTACAGGTGGACAAGCGGATGAGGGCCAGTACGGGTCCACCCCTGAGGAAGGCCGCGTGGCGCGCAGGCCGTCGACGGTGAGCACCCGGTTGCACCTGACCGGCGGACCGGAGCACCGCCGCACCCGCACACGTCTGCGCGGCGGCACCGAAGCACCGTCGCGCGGACGCCTTGCACCCCCCGAAGCACACACCCGAACGGTCAGGAGGCCGACATCATCACCACAGCGGGGTGAAGCTGATGGCCACGTTGTCGGTGCCCTGGTTGACGGCGGTGAACGCGGACCCGTTGACCTGGGCGGAGTTGCTCCGGTTCGCGGCGCCGGGCCCGGTCGCCTGCTGCTGCGTGGTGGCCGAGTTGCCGAAGTTGTCGCCGCCGACACCGCTGCCGAGGGCGTCGGCAGCGGTGCTCGTGGCCGGCGCGTTCGATCCGTCGTCCGCGAGGGCACCGCTGTCCGCCGCCGCGGCACCGGTGAACAGGGCGGCCGCGAGCGGAAGTGCGGAGACCGCGGCGATGACGCGGGCGGTACGGATGCTTGCCATGTTGTGTTCCCTCCAGAACCCACAGGACGCACCGGCTCATGGCCGTCTGCGCGTGAAGTACCTCTGTCACCAGGGACGTTGACCCCCACCCCGGCGCTGTGCACGACGTCGCGAGATCAGGATTGCCCACCGGATACCTACCGAACCACCCTGTAGGCCACTATTCGCACGCAAGCGTGACGGCAAGTCAATAAACCCCATCCCGTTCTCCGATGCGCAAGGCCCTCATCAGGGACACCGCCACCCCAGGCCCACTAGGGGCGAAGCGTTCCGGCGGTTTCCTCGCAGGCCCCGGCCGCCCCTCAGGCCCCGCAGGCCAGGGAGGTGGGGGGGGGGGGGGGGGGGGGGGGGGGGGGGGGGGGGGGGGGGGGGGGGGGGGGGGGGGGGGGGGGGGGGGGGGGGGGGGGGGAGAAAGGGAGGGGGAGAAGAGGAGGGGAGGA
>NZ_JBVIIM010000004.1:140013-148972 GCF_055569765.1 Streptomyces sp. NPDC031365
GATACCGTGCTCCCACATAAACCCCCCCCCCCCCCCCCCTTCCCCCCCCTCCCCCCCCCCCCCCCCCCCCCCCCCCCCCCCCCCCCCCCCCCCCCCCCCCCCCCCCCCCCCCCCCCCCCCCCCCCCACCTCCCTCTTCCCTTCCTCGAACACTTGTACGAAAATAGGGTCATGGCCACCACCGACCGGCAGGCCACGACGCTGGCCCTCGCACACGCCCTGTCAGCCGCCGAACGCGGACTGGCCGTCATCCCCCTGTCCCGGAGAAAACTCCCGGCCCTGCGCTCCCCGCACCGCGACGACCCACAACCGACGGGGCCGCCCTGCCACGGCGAGTGCGGCCGCTTCGGCCACGGCGTCCACGACGCCTCCACCGATCCCGCCCGAATCCGCGCGCTGTTCGCCGCCGCACCGCGAGCCACCGGCTACGGCATCGCCTGTGGCCTCCCCCCGCACCACCTCATCGGTGTCGACCTGGACACGAAGACCGGCACGGACTCCTCCGTCGCCCTGCGCGAACTGGCCCTGCGCCACCTGTTCACGATCCCCGCCACGGTGGTCGTCCTGACCCCGAGCGGGGGCCGCCATCTCTGGCTGAGCGGCCCGCCGGACGCCGTCGTCCCCAACTCCGCCGGCCGCCTCGCCCCCGGTATCGACATCCGGGGCGCCGGCGGCTACCTCGTCGGCCCCGGCTCCCGCACCGACCACGGCACGTACACGGCCGCGCCGGGCACCGCGCACCTGCCCCCGGCGCCCTGCCCGCCCGCACTCCTGCGCCTGCTCCTCCCACCGCCCCGCGCACACCATCCGGCGCCCTCGTCCACCGGCGGACACGGCCAGGGCCTGGTCCAGTTCGTCCTCGCGGCGCACGAGGGCCAGCGCAACACCCGTCTGTTCTGGGCGGCGTGCCGTGCCTACGAGGACGGCATCGGGCCCGCCCTGGTGGACTCCTTGACCGACGCGGCCCGCACCACCGGCCTGTCCGAGCACGAGGCCCGCGCGACAATCGCGTCGGCTGCGCGCATGACAGGCCACTGACGTCGTCTCAGCCCTCTGGAAAACCGAAAGCCATACATGCACCGCCGTTCTAAAGTGCCGACCATGGCACTCGCTCGCGTCGCCCTCGCCTCCGGCCGCTCGGTCGACCTCTCCGAGCTGCGCATGTCGTCGACGTACGGCGGACTGCTCGAGGGATACCCGTGCAAGATCCTCAACGACCGCGCCGTCGCCGGGCTGCTCCGCTCCGCCGAGCGCGCCTTCCCCGGCACCCCGGTGCATCTCATCCCGCCCCCGCGCGAGTATCCCGACCAGTACGCCGGAGCCTTCGGCCCGGTGGAGGTGCTGCCCGCGGTGACCTGCGTCGGCAGCTTCCGCTCCGAGGCGCTCGATCCGGAGCACGACCGTGCGCTGTACCGCTCCCGCCTCACCGTGATCTGGTTCCAGCCCACCCCGCACATCCCCTCGGGCTGCGACGCCGAACCCGCCCTCCGGGACGTCTCCTGGGACCGGCTCGCCGCGGATGAGGAGCTATGACCATCCGTGCCTCAGCCAGCACCCGAACCGAGCTGATCCGCTGGCAGTTCGAACTGACCTGGTCGCTGTTCGAGTACCACCTGGAGCGCGTGGAACCGGAGGACTTCCTCTGGGAGCCGGTCCCGCACTGCTGGACGGTACGCCGCTCCCCCGAGGGCAGGTGGATCCCCGACTGGGCGGAAACGGAACCGGACCCCGTACCCGTGCCCACCATCGCCTGGCTGAGCTGGCACATCGGCTGGTGGTGGAGCGTGACGCTGGACCACGCGCGGGGGCGCCGTCCCCGGGAGCGGACCGACATCACCTGGCCCGGCGAGGGCATGGCGACCGTCGAATGGCTCCGCACCCTGCGCACGGAGTGGCTCACGCTGCTCGACGGCCTCACCGACACCGACCTGGACGCCACGGCCCCCTTCCCCTGGTCGCCGACCGGCCCGGCGTACACCAGGGCCCACATGGCCGCCTGGGTGAACGCCGAACTGATGAAGAACGCCACGGAGATCGGCCAGCTCCGCCTGCTGCGGGCCGCGTCGTGAGCTCCCTCACGCGAAGTCGTACACCGACCAGTCGGTGAGCGTGCGGTAACCGAGCCCTTGGTACAGGGCGTTGCTAACGGGATTGGACAGATCCGCGAACAGCACGACGTCCCGCGCCCCCGCGTCCAGCGCGGCCCGGCTCACCTCCGCCGTCACGGCGCCCGCGTAGCCCCGGCCGCGCAGGTGCGCCGGGGTGTAGACGACATCCACCTGCACCTGACCGCCGATCAACGGATTCATGCCCGCGACGGAGACGGGAGTGCCGTCCGGAGTCTCCCAGAGCGTGTAACGCTTGTCGGCGAAGCGCGACGCGGCCCATGTGCCTGCGTCCAGGGTGACAACCTCTCCGACGGCCCGGGCGAACTCCTCGCACCAGTAGATGACTTCCTCAAGGTCCTGCTCGCCCAGGACACGTCCCCGGCCCGTCGGCAGCGGATCCGGCGGAGTGAGCGTGCCGAGGCCATACAGACGGAGCCGTGTGTCACGGATCTTCGGCGTCACGCCGGTGTGCCGCCGCCAAGCCTGGGCGAACTCGGTGGCGGTGTCATGGTCCGCGCTGACCGAGGGCAGGGAGGGCAGGTCGACGGCCAGGCGGGCGGCGAGGGATTCGACCTGCTCGTACGTCAGCGGGGTGCAGCACACACCGCGCGGCGGAAGCCGGTAGAAGGTGCCGTGTACCTCGCCCTCTCGTTCCAGCACACCGAACACGGGAGCTCCACCATCGAACGCGCCCGGCCCACGCCTGCGCACTCTCTCCGCCCACGTCAACTGCATGACATGCGAGCCGGGCCGCGAGCGCAGGAAGCCTCCCGCCCGGGCCAGGAATTCGTCGACGTCTTCGGTGAGATGCCAGTCGTCGGATCGCATACCTCAGGATGAACGCCCTGACCGTGCCGGGTCCAGCGGTTCACGAACGTCGGACCCTACCGTCGCGCACATTCGGGTGATAAGCGTAGGAATATTCACCGAAAGGGAAGTATGAGACCGCCAGGTCTTCGCCGATTAAATCGGCGTCCACCCATGTCAAGGAGGACAGAAATGCGTCGAATTTCCAGCGTTCTGATCGCCTCAGCGGCTCTTGCCGCCGCCCTCGGCTCCCCTGCCATCGCCGACGACCAAGGGTCCTCGGCCTGATCCCGTCAAGGCGGACAACGCTTACCTCCTCAATAACCAGGAGCACACACAAGAGCTGCCCTCCGATGTCGCTGCATGTCCTTGGTCACCAGCACTGGGCCGCCACCGAAAACCTGAACCGAGTCGATCGCGCAACCCCGACACCGCGGCAACCCAATGTCGTGCCGACCTCACCCGAGGTCACGATCTCCGCTGGCGCCTGCTGATTTTGCAGCCGAACGATCGACATTGTTCGGCGCGTCACTCAGCCGCGTGTGCAATTCATGCCCTGGCAGTACGCCGACCTCGCCGCCTCGGGTGTCACCGCGGACAGAGCCGATCGCGAAGTCATGTGGATCAGCCCTGTCGGCGGCAAGGTCTACGGTGGACCGCGCGCCCTGTCCGCTGTGCTGATGTGCGGACGACGGCGCTGGTGGTGGCTCGGGATCGCTCTGCGGCTGCCGCCTGTCAACTGGATGGCCCGAGGCGTCTACCGGGTTGTCGCTAAGAACCGCCACCATCTGCCGGGCGGCACAGTCACCTGCTCTCTCCCGGCCCGTATGCGAGGGACATCGGACCGCTGGCCTCTACTTCAGTGAGGGCTGCGGCGGTACCGCTGCGGGCGTTGTCCCGACCAGGGCTTCGCCTCCCATGCCACCTGTGCGCTGGAAGGTGCGCCGCCCCAGCCGTCCCAGAGCGCGGTAGAAGCGGTCCGGCAGGAACGCGGCATCGGCGACGATCATCGCGCCAGAGAAGAGTGGCAGCCCCATGAGCAGCGCGATATTCACGTGCATGCCGAACAGCAGGAGCAGGACGGGGTATTTCATCCTGCTGAACAGGGTGAACGAAAAGGATATGCATCAAGCAACATACGGTGAATGTTGAGCCAAATGACTGCCACCCGTCCGTGCTGCAATCCACCACGGAGCAGGAAACTCGTCTGCAGCAGCGAACTCTTTCAGCGTGTCCACTGATCGGGTGACGGTCGTGGGGTGCGCAACGCACCGGGCTCCGGTGCCTTTGCAGGAGGTACTAGACGTTTCAGTGCATCGGCGCCGGAGAACCGAACAGAGCTCCTGAACGACAACCTTGTTCAGCGTCCGCCGTGTTGCGGGTTACGCCCGGCTGCAGGACCACCACGCCATCATCGCTGCCTCGTTGTACACACCCGCGAGCGCGACCGGCCCACCATGCGACAGTGCCGATCAGGGTGGGACAAGCCTCATGCAGAAGGGGTGCCCCTCACTGAGGGGCACCCCTTCTGACCAGCACATCCCCGACACGCGGAGGCGGTGGGATTTGAACCCACGGTGACATCGCTGCCACGACGGTTTTCAAGACCAGCCACATAGCAAGGTACAAGAAGGCGTTGACCTGCTATTACTCGGTGCTGGACACCTCCCCCGCGCCATTCCTGGCCACAGGATGGCCGCGAAGGGCTACGGGCCACGTCACCACCAGCAGTGGGCCACGGTCGCGTCATCCCCGGATTTGTAGCGTGGCCACCGACGGCCGGTCGGGTCCGTCGCCTCAGTCTTGCGTACGGTCTCGATCAGGGCTCGGGGGCCGTCCGTCCGGAGAGTCGCGAACACCTCATCCCAGGTAGCCATCCCGTACTCCGTGACCAGCCTTGACACCCCGTCGGACATCACCGCGGCAGAACGTACGTCTCGGAGCCTGGCCGAACCGGTCAGGCAGTGCCGTGCTGCCTCTGGATTGGCGCCGGCGATCCAGTAGCCGTCCGGCGTGTTGCGTACCTGCCGCTGAGCGAGCACAAGTCGCTGCACGGCCTCCCTGTGCCCCGGGGTGTGCGTTTCGTGGCTTTCCGCTTCCGCCCGGAGCTCTGGCAACACATCGTCCACGCGAAGGTCAGTGATCACCGTGTGACCACCCTTGGCCCCTTCGAACACCACGGGCGAGTCAGCGAGTACGAGGTAGTCAAGCACTGCGTGTCGTTGCCGTAGTACTGCGACTGTGGCGGACGGCGTGCCGGGGTCGGCAAGGTCGCAGTCCGGGTGAAGCGCTGCGACGCGTTCAAGCGCAAGCGCCAGGCCATCGGGCAGCGTCACGCTCGGTTCTGCGAGAGCGGCCATGAGGTGCCCTCCCAGGTGGGCCACGAACCACGGCACACCGTGACGGCACCCCGTGGACAGCCCTGCCGTGCTTAGGCCGTCTAGCACCACGGCCAGGTCCGGCGAGGCACCCACCCAGTCTTCGTTGGGGTTGGCGCCCCCGCCCAATGAGTCAAAGCAGACGCGCATGATCAGCCTTCGTGTCGGTACAGCGGGGTGACCCTGCGGCTCTCCAGCACCTCAAAGGTCTCGGGGTTGTAGCGGCATGAGATGAGTGTGGAGAAGCGTTTCGCGCGCACCTCTCGGTACAGCTCAGCGAGGTTGTGTTCCAAGTAGTGGACGACTCCGTTCGCTCCGATGGCGTGGATACCGGCGATGTAGAGGAAGGTCCCGCGCCCATCGAGCCGAGGGAGCCGGCCGAGGTAGCCGAAGTCACCTGCGGACCCGTCTTCGTCCATCGGGGACCGGTACCGCTGCCCCGCCTTCTGGTCGACCAGGTGCCAGGCATGGTCCTTCTCAAACCGCAGGTTGTCGTCCCCTTCCAGCACCTGAGCCACGATGGGCGACAGGCGCGGACCACAAACAACCACGTGGTTGTCACGGTTCAGGTTGACGATGCCGGAAGGCGGGATTACCTCGTACTGAGCATCGAGCTTCATGCCGGCCAGAAGCTTGCGCAGGTGCTCGAAGTTGTCGAGGTCTTCCCTGGCCACTACCTCGCCGGGGTTCTGGTCCGGCGCCTTTCCGCCCTCGTACTTCCCGCCAAGGGAGACGGTCACGAGATCAGTGCCGAAGAATGCACGCTCCGGCGGCGGACCGGCGGACGCGAGCTGACCGACACGCCCGCGACTCACCCCGAGACGTGAGGCAATTTCCGCTTGTGTCAGGCCAGACGCTTGCGCCTCTTCGATGGCTTCACGGCGGACGCGGGACAGCTCCAGCACCCACCCCTGATACGTCGCCATCAGGTCAATTGCCGCCTTGGCCCGTTCTACGGGATCTCCGATGCCCGAGACCCGTTCCATGTCGCTGTGCACGATTCTCCGATCACTGCCTAGGGGGGCTACCGACTGTACCGCGAGAGGGGGTTGCGTGCAGCCATGAGTTTGCTTACCGTACCTATCAAGCTCGACGGCAACCCCCCCTAAGCAGAACGCGGGGTCGCCATCACGGCTGTTTGAGCTGCACGAACGACCCCGCCGGTCCCGCCTACACGCGGTCCGTGCGGCAGGGGAGACGTCAAAGTCCGTCGTCTTCACGGATCGATCGGTGTCATCGGCTAAGCCGCTGGTCTGACCCTCGGGCGCAGTCCCAGGGACCGGATCACGGGGACCCCGGTGATTGGGCTGCACCCGGTCCATGACACCCGCGAGGGATGGGAGCGCCGTTCAGCGAGTGACGCCTGAGCGGCACGGCAATGACGCGCCGTCGATGGGAGGCGGAGCAAGGCGCGTTCGGAGCCGCGAAAGATCAAGTCGATTCCCTGCGAACGCATGGGGGTTCGGTGTGAACCGACGACATACCTGGGGTGCTGCTGGAGGCCGGACCGGCCGGCAGCACCCGTTCTGCGTTCCGGTCCGCTTCCTGGTTTCGCAGCACTGACGCTGCGGCCGGCTGCCTCTCCCGTCCGTGCGCTCGCTCTGTGCGGGCCGTACGGACGGGAGTGCGGGGAGCCGGGGCCCGACGTCCGGGCCGGACTCCACCTCTTCCCATCGGTCTGAGAGGACTGCCATGCGCTGGAGTTTCACGTTCACCGCGACCGTGACCAACCTGAAAACGGGCGAGCGCGAGGAGATCAACGACACCGCGCACTTCACCCACCCGATCACCCGCGCCGACGCGCTGTCCGTGATCCGCCGGGACCTGCGCAGCCTGAACAAGCCCGCCCTCAGCCTGCGCATCACCGGCAGCTACTGACCCACACCCCCACAACGGCGAGCGGCCCCCGGGATGCACCCCCGGGAGCCGCGACGGGCCGTACCAACCTGTGAGAGGAACCACGACCCATGGACCACATCGTCACTGTTCAGGACGCCGTTACCGCGTTCGCCGACTTCATGGAGCCGACGAACGCCGAGCTGGACGCGATCGAGCGCGAGATGCCCGTCATCCTGGCGGACGTCGAGCTGCTGGACGCGCACATCGTCACCCTCGACCGCATCCCGACCGAGCTGGACAACCGGCGCATCCGCCGGGCCCGCCGCCGCGCGCTCGCCGCCCGCGTCGCCCTGCTCAACCGCCCCGCCGGCGCGAGCCTTCCCGGAGGTGCGGCATGAGGACGCTGACCGCGCAGATGTCGAGCGACGACAGCGCCTGGCGCCTGTACGTCGTCGTCTACGGCGCGACCGAGTGGCCCACCTTCCGGTGGGAGCGCACGGGCCCGGTGCCCACCGTGGCGGAGCGCCGGCGCGTGCTGGCCGCCCTCGGCTACGAGGTGGCGCCGGGCGCGGTGTGGTCCTGGACGGAGGACAGCCGGGGCCCCGACGACGACTCCACCCCGGTCGTGCTGATCGCGGCCGTGGACGTGCGCGAGCAGGAAGGGGCCACCGCATGAGGGCCAAGACCGTTCTTCCGGCCGTCGCGATGACGGCCGTGTCCATGGTCCTCACGCTGGCCGTGGTGGTGATGTGGCTGGGCCCGGTCATGCCGTGGCTGGTCGCGCTGGTCGTGGGTCTCGGGATCGACGGGGGATGGCTGGCCACCCTCGCCTACGAACGCCGACTGGCCGCGCAGGGCGACCACAATCGGGCCGTAACCGCCGTCGGCTGGTCGTTCGGCGTCCTCGCCGCCGGTGTCCTCGTCGCGCACGCCCTCACTGCCGAGGAGTCCGCCGGGGCGTGGCTGGCGGTGACGTGGCTGCCGATCGCGGCCAAAGCCCTGTGGCTGGTCCACGGCCTGTGGGAGCGCACCGCCCTGACTCCCGTCGCCCTGGACGCGATCCGCGGGATTCAGCAGGAAGCGCGCGACGAGGCGGCCGTGGCCCGCGCCCGACTGCGGGCGGAAGCGACCACCGAGGAGACGCGGTTGACGGCCGTGACGGATGCCGGGGCGCGCGTCGCACGCGTCCAGGCACGGACCGCACAGACGCTCTCGTCGGCGTGGTCGACGCTGGAGACGGCCCGCGCCGGCGAGGACACCGGCAGGGCGCTCACCAGCGTGACGACCCGCGTCACACCCGGTGTCACGCCCCGGTGGGAGCTGCCGGTGTGGGGGCCGTCGGAGCCGCTTACGGCCCGCTCACTGGAGGCCGCTCCGGCGCTCACTGATGAGGCGCTGGACGTCGTCGTTGACGAGATCCGGCACAGCGAGACACCCGCCCTGTCGTACCGGGAGATGTCCGCCCGCTTCCGCGCCGCCGGGCACTCCGCATCCGAGATGCGCCTTCGCGCCGCGTGGAAGCGCGTCGCCTGATGGGTGCGCTGCCGGTGTTCCGGTGGCGTCTCGCCCCGGACGGCTACGCCACTCGCCGCCAACTCCGCGCCCTCGGTTTGCGGCCCGGTGGTCAGGACGTGGCCGCACAGCTCGAACGCCCCCGCCGGCGGCGGGGGCCGCTGGTCGCCTACCTCTACCGCATCGACCAGGCCAAGCCGGTCCGGCCCATGACCCCGGCCCGGGGGGGGGGGGGGGGGGGGGGGGGGGGGGGGGGGGGGGGGGGGGGGGGGGTTGGGGGGGGGGGGGGTGGGGGGGGGGGGGGGGGGGATAAGGA
>NZ_JBVIIM010000004.1:148982-178846 GCF_055569765.1 Streptomyces sp. NPDC031365
ACACCCCCCATCCCCATCCCCTCCCCCCCCCCCCCCCCCCCCCCGCCCCCCCCCCCCCCCCCCCCCCCCCCCCCCCCCGCCGCTGTCCTGCCTGCCGGCGCGATGCCGGATACGTCATCCCCACCACGCTGGGCACCTGCGTGCCCTGCACCTACCCCGACCCGCACGGGCCGGAAGGGAGCACCCGTCATGAGCAACGCTGACCTGCGCCGCCTGGACCGCGAGATCAGGCACACCACGAAGAAGCTGGAAGCGGTCCGGCGGGGTGAGTTGTGGCCGCTGAACGGCCGCGAGCGCCGCGCCATGGCCCGCGCCGTCACCGGCGGCGCCTACCGCGTCGTACGGGGCCACAGCACCGGCCGCGCGGAAGAACGGATCGAGTCGACCGGGTCGGCCGCTGAGATGCGGCTGACCGCCGAGCTGAACGCCCTGCACGGCGAGCGGCAGCGGCTCGTCACCGAGGCCGCCCGCGACAAGGCCACCAAGAAGGCATCGGGGTGGTGGTGACCATGGCCAAGCAGACCCCGCCGGGTGAGTGCCCCCAGTGCTGGCAGCACGCCCACGACCGGAGCATTCACCGCAAGCTCAAGCCGCGCGAGGACTGCCCGCAGTGCGTTGACCACATGGTCAACGGCCACCCCCACCTCGTGCCGAAGAAGTCGAAGGGGTGGTGGTGACCATGCCCCGCACCGGCAAGGCGCCCGTCCTGATCTCGCACTTTCACTGCCCGGACTGCGGACCCCTCGCGTTCGGCGTGACCCGGGCCATCTGCGGCCAGGTGATCCCCGCCCCGGTCGTCGGCGACGGACCCGAGCGCAAGTGCCCGGCCTGCAAGGCAGCACGTCGCACCCACAAGGCCGGCCACCGCCGCTGACCCGCACGTTCGTGCCGCCCCGGGGTGGCCGCCCCTGCCACGGACACGGCCACCCCGGCTCACTCCTTCACTCCCGCCCCTGTCGGGGCAGTCAGGAGCACTCCCAGCATGTCTGAGAACGTCGTGCACCTTCACAAGGCCACCGACCCCCCGACCTCCGACACCGCCCCCACGGTGCTCACCGTGGTGCCGGACGCGCCGCCCGCTCGGCCGGTGCCGCTGTGGGTTCGCTCCGGCCGCGCGGTGAAGACCGCTGTCACGCATGAGCGCACCCGGTCGGCCGGCCGCGCTGCGGTCCGGCACGGCCTCTACACGTTCAACGGCGGCAGGATCGTGGCCCGCCGCACCTGGGACGGCCGTACCGGTTCCCGGTATGAGCGGATGATCCGGGCGGCGGAAGCCGCGGGGAACCTGGAAGCGGCGGAGGAGTGGGAGGAGCGGTTGCAGCGCTTCCGCGCCGCCCGCCACCACCGCCGCATGGACCTGTTGCACTCCCCCGTCGACGCCGCCAAGGGCGTAGCCGTAGGCGCCGGCATGAGCATCGGTGTGCTGGTCGCCCTCGGCATCGTCATGGCCATCAACTCCGGGCAGGCCGGTGACGTCGTCACTCCGCTCGCGGCGACCATCGACTTCATCGCCTTACTGATCCGCATCGTGCAGGTGGTGTGGGGCCCGCTGATCTCGATCGGCCCGTTCCTCGCCCTGCTCGCCCTGTGGTCGGTCGGCCGCAAGCAGCACGCCGCACCCCAGTGGGCACTTCCCGCGAACGTCCGCACCGGTGATGGGGAGCCGATCACACCGTCCATCGTGGTCAAGGCACTGCGCGACCTCGGAGTCCCTGCCCTAACCAGGGCCATCAAGGAGATGGGCGACGCCGGCGCCTCCATGCTCGGGCCGATCACGATCGCCGGATGCGGTGTCGAGGTGGACGTGACCCTTCCCTCGGGGGTGTCGACCAACGAGGTGCAGAGCAAGCGCCGCAAGCTCGCCGAGAACCTGACCCGGCACGAACACGAGGTGTTCATCACCATCCCGCAGGCCGCCCGCACCGTGCGGCTGTGGGTCGCCGACTCCGGCGCCCTGGACGAGCCGATCGGCCCGTCCCCGCTGGTCACCGACGAGACGATGACCGCCGACTACGCCAAGGGCCGCGCCCCGTGGGGGCAGGACCTGCGCGGCGACGCCGCCGCCCTGTCCCTGTATCAGCGCCACCTGCTCATCACGGGGTTGTCGAACCAGGGCAAGACCGTGGCCCTGCGCTCCCTGGCTCTGTGGCTGTCGCTGGACCGGTCGGTGCAGTTCCTGATGGGGGATCTCAAGGGCGTGGGTGACTGGGCCATGTTCGACGGCCTGGCCACCACGCTGATTCAGGGGCCGACGGATGAGCACGTGATCCAGGTGACCGAGATGGTGGAAGGCGCGGTCACCGAGATGAACCGCCGTATCCAGGCCCCGCCCGGCACGACGTTCCCGCCGCTCATTGTGCTGGTGGATGAGGCGCAGGTGGCGTTCATGTGCCCGGCCAAGGACGAGGACAAGCGCCCCTACGGTGGGTCCAAGGCCAACAGCCGGTACTTCATGGCCGTGCGGAAGATTCACAACCAGGGCCGTGCGGTGAATGTGCTGATGTGGCAGGGCACCCAGGACCCCACGAACGAGAACCTGCCCAAGCTCGTGCGCGAGGGCGCCCACACCCGCGCCTCCCTCGCCCTCGGTACCGAGTCGCAGGCCCGCATGGCGCTGGGGGACAAGGCCGTCGACGGCGGCGCCGCCCCGAACCTGCTCCGGCCCGGCCTGGACCGGGGAACCCTGGTCGTCGCCTCCGACGGCATCACCATCCCGGCCGGACAGTCGTCCATCACCGTGCGCACGCACTACATCGACGACGACGCCGCCACCGCGATCACCGACCGGGCCAAGGCCCTACGCGACGGCGTCACCACCCTCCACGCCATCGAACGGGGCGAGGAGCGTGACCCACTCGCCGACATCGCCGCCGTCATCGGCGACGCGCCCCGCGTCCGCACCAAGGACGTCCTGGCGCGGCTCGCCGCACGGAACGCCGACGCGTACGGCGGCTGGTCGTTCATCGACCTCAAGCGCGTTCTGGACGACGCCGGCGCGGAGCCGTACAAGTCCGACGGCGTGATGGTCGTCGCCCGCGACCGCGTCGCCCGCGCCCTCGCCAACCGCGACATCGAGGGTTCCGCTTCCGTCGACTGACGGCAGGGAGCCGACCGCGTGCGGGTCAGGGAGACAGGGAGAACTCCCTGAACGCCTCCCTGACCCGCCTCCCTGCGCCTGACCTGCACGAATGATCGTTCAGGGAGTCAGGGAGGCACGCAGGTCACACCCCTCAAACACCCCTCCAGAGCGCTCCCGCAAGGGGGTGCCGTTGCCTCCCTGGCCATCGGCCGGAAGGGATTCCGCATGTACCCCGACCGCACCCCGCACGCGCCCGCCGAACGGGCCGTGACCGCCTACCAGCCCACCCCGATACCGTCGCCCGTCGTCGTCCAGCCGGCGCCGGTCGTGCCGGTGCAGCCGGGCCACGTTCCGGCGGTAGCGAGCGTCGTCCTGCCCGACGGCCGTGTCGTCACCGGCTACGCGATCGACCACCCGCAGCCCACCCCGGTCGTCACCAAGCCGGCCGTCTCCCGCACGGCGGTGAACGTCGCCCTCGGGGGCGTCGGCTTCCTCGCGGTGTGCGGCGGGCTGCTGCTGCTCACCTCGTTCATCGCCGCGCTGACCGCGTTCATCGGTCAGCTCATCATCCTCGCCGCCGTCATCTTCGGCGGCTGGATCGCCGTCCAGGTCCTCGGAACGAGCAACCACCAGGGCGGCACGACGGTGAACATCCGCCGGGCCGTCTTCAAGCGCAACCACTTCCACGGCTGAAAGGCGGCCCGTCCGTGCGCTTCTACCTGACCACCCACAAACGCCACTGGGTCCGACTCACCGACGTGCCGCTGTTCCTGAAGTCCGAGCACTTCACCAACGCCGCCAAGCTGGATGAGGCGCGTGGCCCGTACGCGGTCGACTCCGGCGGATTCTCGGAGCTCCAGCGCCACGGCCGCTGGACGCGCACCCCGCGCCAGTACGTGCAGGACCTGCGCCGCATCTGGGAATGCGTCGGCCCCTACGACTGGGCCGCACCACAGGACTGGATGTGCGAAGACCTCATCATCCACGGCGGCACCGCCGGACCGAACGTGTTCGCCGGCACACATCTCAGCGTGCGCGAGCACCAGCGGCGTACCGTCGCCAACTTCCTCGAACTGCGCTCCCTCGCCCCCGACCTGCGCATCGCGCCGGTCATCCAGGGCGACACCGTGCCGGCCTACGAACACTGCGTAGAGCTGTACGAGCGGGCCGGGGTCGACCTGAGGACCGAACCGGTCGTTGGGCTCGGCTCGGTGTGCCGCCTGCAATCCACCCACCAGGGCGCGGCAATCGTCACCGCGATGGCCGCCCGCGGCCTGAAGTTGCACGGCTTCGGCTTCAAGACCCTCGGCCTGGAACGCGTCGGCCACCTGCTCGCCTCGGCCGACTCCGCCGCATGGAGCTACCACGCCCGCCGACGGCCCCCGCTGCCCGGACACACCCACAAGAACTGCGCCAACTGCATCGACTACGCCATGCGCTGGCGCACCCGCGTCCTGTCCGGCCTGCCCACATGGCAACAGCCCCTGTTGGACGCGGCCTAGCCACGCCAAGGGCGACCGCCCCTCTCGCCAAAGATGCGCGGTCGCCCTTGTCACCCAGCACCCTTCAACAGGACTGGAGACCTCCAGCATGACCCAAGACCCCCGTCCAGCGCTGCTGTCCGCAGCGCTGGACGCCGCCGAACACGGCTGGCACGTCTTCCCCCTGCGGCCCGGCACCAAGCGGCCCGCCCTGCACGGCGAGAAGACCTGCACTCGTACCGGGCCGTGCGCAGCCGGTCACCGGAAGTGGGAGCAGCGCGCCACGACCGACCCGGGCCGCATCCAAGCGGCCTGGTCGCGGGCGCCGTTCAACGTCGGTATCGCGACCGGCCCGTCCGGGCTGGTCGTGGTCGACCTGGACGTGCCCAAGGACAAGGGCAGTTCGGACGCGCCTTGCGGCGCGACGACCTTCCAAGCGCTCTGCGAGCGCGCCGGCCACCCCGTCCCCGACACCTACCGGACCCGGACCGCGAGCGGCGGGACACACCTGTACTTCACCGCCCCGGACGGTGTGCGGCTGTCCAACACGGCAGGAAGTATCGCCCCGTTGGTCGACACCCGAGCGCACGGCGGCTACGTCGTCGCCGCGGGCAGCATCACCCCCGCCGGACGGTACGAAGCCCTGTGCGCCCCTGTGGCCGCCCCGCTGCCCGGATGGCTGCTGAGCATCCTGCAACCGGCCCGCAAGCCCGTACAGGCGCCCGCAGGGCCCGACACGGGGCGATCCCGCCGATATGCGGATGTAGCACTCGCCAAGGAGGCCTTGAACGTGGCCACCGCCGCCGACGGGACCCGTAACACCACGCTGCTGCGGGCCGCCCGCGCCCTGGGACGGCTGATCGCGTCCGGCGACCTCACCCGCGTACAGGTCGAGCAGGCTCTTAGGGAGGCGGCGGCGGGCAACGCCACACAGTCGCAGCGCTACTACGACGACGTGATCCGGCGGGGCCTTGACTGGTCCATCGCCCACAACCCCCGGCGCGGGCAGGCGGCATGACCAACCCTCCCCCCTCTAAGAGCCCAACCAGTACCCCGCCCGGCCCGCGCGCCGCCGAACCGGGCAGCGTCCGGCCGGCCGTGGGCGAGCCGAAAGGCGCCGCCCGTCAGGGCGTCGTCACTGCTCTTCGCTCGAACCGGTTCCCGGCCGACGGAGCGCACCCGAGTGCCGACCCGACGCCGGAGCGGCCCGGAATCCGCATCTACGCCTCGCCGGTCTACCGCCACCACTGGGACGGGGCCCGCTGGTCCACCCGGCACGGCTCCATCCCCACCGCCGCCTACGCCTGCCCCTGCGGACAGACCGGCACCGCCCGCGGACCGGACGCCGTGGCCGCCCTGGTCACCGAGTACGAGGCGCACAAGCACTTCTGCGCGGGAGTTCCCGCCATGCTGGAACGGAGGAACGCCGCATGACCCCCACCACCATCGACGGGGCCGCGCTGCTGGACGAGGTGGAAGCCTTCCACCGACGGTTCAATGTCTTCCCCACCGAGGCCGCGTTCGTCGCCGTCGCCCTGTGGGACGCTCACGCCCACCTGCTCGACTGCTTCGACTCCACCCCCCGCATCGCGTTCCTGTCCCCCGAACCGGGGTCGGGCAAGACACGCGCGCTGGAGATCGTCGAGACGCTGGTGCCGCAGCCCATGACGGCCGTCAACGCGTCAGCCGCCGCCCTGTTCCGGTCCGTGTCCGCCGGCACCGGCAAGCCCACCATCCTGTTCGACGAGATCGACACCGTCTTTGGTCCCAAGGCGGGGGACAACGAGGAACTGCGCGGGTTCCTCAACGCCGGACACCGCCGGACCGGGGTCACCTACCGGTGCATCGGTGACGGCGGACAGCAGACCGTTCAGGCCTTCCCCTCGTACTGCGCGGTCGCGGTCGCCGGTCTCGGCTCCCTGCCGGACACGATCCTGAGCCGGTCCGTCATCATCCGCATGCGACGACGGGCGAGGAACGAGAAGGTGGAACCCTTCCGGGCCCGCATCCACGAAGCCGAGGGGCACGCCCTGCGGGACCGGCTCACCACCTGGGCCGAGCACGTACGGGACCGTGTCATGGGGGCGTGGCCGGACATGCCCGACGGGGTGAGCGACCGGCCGGCCGACGTGTGGGAACCCCTCCTCGCCGTCGCCGACGCCATCGGCGGCCACTGGCCCGAACGGGCACGCGCGGCATGCGTGACCCTGGTCCGCGCCTCCAAGGCCAACGACAAAGGCAGTCTCGGGGTCCGGCTGCTGACCGACCTGCGCGACCACGTGATGGTCGGTATCGACCGCCTGCCCACCATCGCCATCATCGACCGGCTCAACGCCCTCGATGACGCCCCGTGGGCCGACCTCAACGGCAAGCCGCTCGACAACCGGCGCCTGTCCCGGATGCTCGGGGAGTACATGACGGCCGACAACGAGCCGATCGCCTCCCGCAACATCAAGACCGCCGGAAGCGTGTTGAAGGGCTACTACGCCACCGATCTGCACGACGCGTGGCAACGCTACTGCCCCCCTCCCCCGGAAAGTCCGCTACTTCCGCTACCGGACACCGAAAACGCCGCCTGACCAGCGCAAACGGGGTAGCGGCAACCGGCCCCGGTTGCCGCTACCCCGCCGCTACCCATCCGCTACCGCTACCCCTTCCCGCTACCCCGAACAGGCCCCTGACCTGCGCGGTAGCGGCGGTAGCGGAAGTAGCGCCCCTCAGAGGTACCCCCTTCAGCCTGTCCCGCGAAGGAGTCACCACCTTGGCCAGCACCAAGATGCTCAAGCTCCCCGAAGTGCTCGAAGAGATCGAGATGAGCCGCGCCGCCTTCTACCGCATGCGTGCCCGCGGCAAGGCCCCGAAGCTCATCAAGCTGCCCAACGGGCAGATCCGTTGCCGTCGCAGCGACCTGGACGCGTGGTGGGCCAAGCACGAGATGTGCGCCTGACCCACAACCGACCTGAGGGGATCCCGCCACGTGGCGGGGTCCCCGTCTCGTGAAGGAGAGCAATGCACAGCTACGACGTGCGTATCTGGAACATCCGTAAGCGTCCGAGCAAGGCCGCTCCGTTCCAACTGCGGTGGCAGGTGGACGGCAAGGAACATCAGGAGAAGTTCGCGACCAAGACGCTCGCCGACGCGCGCCGCGCCGAGCTGCTGACCGCGACGCGCAAGGGTGAATCGTTCGACACGGAAACCGGCCTGCCCGTCTCGGAGATGCGCGAGCGGAACCGCACGAACTGGTACGCCCACGCCCGCGCGCACGCCGCCCGGAAGTGGCCGACGGCGGCAGCGAAGCACCGCGCGAGCATCTCGGAGAGTCTGACCATCGCCACGATGGCTCTCTGTCCCACGGGCAAGGGACGGCCGGCAGACGACCTCTTGCGCCGTGCGCTCTATCAGTGGGGGTTCAACGCGGGACGCCATGACCAGGAACCGCCGGAAGCGGAGTCCAAGGCGCTGGCGTGGGTGGAGCGGAACACCCCGGCCGTGGTCGACCTCGACAGTGCGCAGCGCGTTCGCACGGTGCTGGAACACCTGGCCAAGCGGCAGGACGGCAAGCCGGCCGCCGCCAACACGTTCCGCCGCCGTCGCGCGGTGCTGAGCAACTGTCTGCGCCTGGCCGTGGAGCATGAGCTACTGCCCGGCAACCCGCTGCACCGCGTCCACTGGGAGACGCCTAAGGCAGTGGAAGAGCTGGACGTGCGGAGCGTCGCCACGCCGGCGCAAGCACGGGCGCTGCTGGACGCCGTCCGCGCACAGGGGCCCCGCGGGGCCCACCTCGTTGCCTTCTTCGCGTGCATCTACTACGCGGCGATGCGGCCGGAAGAAGTGTCCATGCTCAGCGCTGACCAGTGCGATCTCCCCACGGACGGGTGGGGACGACTCATGCTCGCCGGTGCCCGGCCGCAGGTTGGATCGGCATGGACGGACGACGGCAAGCCGTACGAGGAGCGGCAGTTGAAGCACCGGGCACGCCGCGCGGTCCGCCCGGTGCCTATCCCGCCCGTACTGGTCGGCATCCTGCGCGAGCACATCGAAGCCATCGGGGCGACGGCTGACGGCCGGCTGTTCAGCGCCGTGCGCGGCGGCCCGGTCCGGTCGCAGGAGTACGGCGCTGTGTGGAAAGAGGCCCGCCGGAAGGCGCTTACGCCCGCGCAGGTCGCCTCTCCGCTGGCCGCCATCCCGTACGACCTGCGGCACGCGTGCGTGTCGTTCTGGCTCCGCTCCGGGGTGAGCCTGGCCGAGACGGCCCGCCGCGCGGGACAGAGCGTCGCCGTACTCCAGCGCTACTACGCCAAGGTGCTGGACGGCGAGGAGGACAGGATGAACGCCCTGATCGAGCAGGGTTTGGCGGAGCACGAGGGCGGGGCCGAGGGGCCCTGATTACTGGCCGCAGGTTGGCCGCACGCGCTGGTCAGAAGTGGGATACCGGCGATTCAGGGTGAGACAAGGTGCACGCAGAGAGGGTGCCCCGGTGGACGGGACACCCTCTCTGACCTGCAACGTCTATGACCTGCGCGGAGGCGGTGGGATTTGAACCCACGGTGACATCGCTGCCACGACGGTTTTCAAGACCGTTCCCTTAGGCCGCTCGGGCACGCCTCCCCGCGCCTGCCGGTGACCGGCGGCGCGGGGACCAGGGTAACGGGTTCGGGATGCGTCGGTGCGGTCAGCTGTCGCCCACGCGGGAGCCCAGGGTGAGTTCCGTGGTGCGCTCCTTGCCGCCACGCTCGTAGGTGATCGTGACCTTGTCGCCGGGCTTGTGCGTCCAGATCTCGCCGATCAGGGTCGGGCCCGAGTCGATGACCCGGTCGTCGAGCTTGGTGATGACGTCGCCGGGCTTGAGGCCTGCCTTGTCGGCGGGGCCACCCGGGTCGACGGGCTCGGAGCCGCCCGCGCCCTGCTCGGTGATCTTCGCGCCACCCGTCGTGTCCTCCAGGGAGACCGATGCGCCGATCTTGGCGTACACCGGCTTACCCGTCTTGATCAACTCCTGGGCGACGTACTTGGCCTGGTTGATCGGGATGGCGAAGCCCAGGCCGATGGAGCCGGCCTGCCCGGTGCCGAAGCCGCCGTTGCTGGTGGACTGGATCGCGGAGTTGATGCCGATGACGTTGCCCTGCGCGTCCAGCAGCGGACCACCGGAGTTGCCCGGGTTGATGGACGCGTCGGTCTGCAGCGCGCTCATGTACGAGGCCTGGCTGCCCGTGCCGTCGCTGGAGGCCACCGGGCGGTTCTTCGCACTGATGATGCCCGTCGTCACCGTGTTGGACAGACCGAAGGGCGCGCCGATCGCGATGGTCGAGTCGCCGACGGTCACCTCGTCGGAGTTGCCCAGCGGCAAGGGCTTCAGGTCCGAGGGGGCCTCGTTCAGCTTGATGACCGCGACGTCGTAGCCCTGCGCGTGGCCGACGACCTCCGCCTCGTACTTCTTGCCGTTCGGGAAGGTCACCGAGAGCTTGCCGCCATCGACGGCTTCGGCCACCACGTGGTTGTTGGTGACGATGTGGCCCTGGGTGTCGAAGACGAATCCGGTGCCGGTGCCGCCCTCGCCACTGCTGCTCTCGGCCTCGATGGTGACCGTGCTGGGCAGCGCCTTGGCGGCCACGGCGGCGACCGTGCCCGGGTCGCGCTTCACGTTGCCGCCGCTGGTGGACGACGAGACGGTCGTCGAGCCGCTGCTGTCGTTCTCCTTGGCCAGCGTGTAGCCGAGGCCGCCGCCCGCGCCGCCCGCGACCAGCGCGGCCACCAGGACCGCAGCGACCATGCGGCCGCGCCCGCCGCCGTTCTTCGGCTGCGGCGGAGGCTGGTACGAGGAACCCCAGCCGCCGCCCTGTCCGGCACCGCCGTCGCCGTACGACGGAGTGGCCGGCGAAGGCGGCGGAGGCCAGGAGGCGTCGGGGGCGGAGGGAGAGTGGGCCCCGCTGTCGGCCGGAGGGCCGGCAGGTACGTCTCCCTGGGCGGCGGGGTCCGGGTTTCCATGGGTGCCCTGCGGGCCGTACCCGTAGCCGTTTCCGGCCGCGGGGCCCTGCGGGCCGGCCGCGTGTCCCTGGCCGTCCACGGCGTGGCCGCCCACCGACGGCGCGGCCGGTGCCGGAGCCGCTCCCGGGGCCGGGTGGTCCTGGTACGCCGAAGCAGCGGGAGCATCCACCGGCGCGGGCGGCGGCTCGGACGGGGCCGGTGGGACCGCGGTGCCCTCGTTCTCGGTGCTCACAGCTTCTCTCCTCGATCCACGGCTGTTGTTCTCGGTCGCACTCGGTACCGCTCGTTCACGCACGTCCACGAGTCCGGCGCGATGCAGCTGTGCATGTCTCTTTGTATGACGTCAGCTTTTCCCATGGGCCGTCAGGGCACCATAAGCCGTTCCTGTGGGTCCGGGGTCATTCTTTATATAGGGCATTACTCATGTAAGGTGCGCCACTCGATGCCTCCGACCGAACGTCGACACAGCTCACACCACTCCGGCCACACGTCTACCCGCGCGCGGTGGCACCATGACGCGGTGACCCACGCACGACAGCACCCGACCGAAGTCGTCGCGCACCGCGGGGCTTCCGAGGATGCCCCCGAACACACCCTGGCCGCATATCGAAAGGCGATCGAGGACGGTGCGGACGCGCTCGAATGTGATGTACGGCTGACCGCCGACGGCCACCTCGTGTGCGTTCACGACCGTCGGGTCAACCGTACGTCGAACGGGCGCGGTGCGGTCTCCGCACTCGAGCTCTCGGATCTCGCCGCCCTGGACTTCGGCTCCTGGAAGAGCCGCGACCCCGCCGGAGGGCCGCGCGTCGAGGAGCCCGACTGGGAGCACCGCCCTGAGGACCGGGAGGCCACGTCCGTGCTCACTCTGGAGCGGCTGCTGGAACTGGTCTCCGATGCCGGGCGCCGGGTCGAGCTGGCGATCGAGACCAAGCACCCCACGCGGTGGGCGGGGCAGGTGGAGGAGCGGCTGCTGCTCCTGCTCAAACGGTTCGGGCTCGACGCGCCCGCCGCCCCCGAGGACTCACCGGTGCGCGTGATGAGCTTCTCCGCGCGGTCGCTGCACCGCGTGCGCGCCGCGTCACCGGCGCTGCCCACCGTTCACCTCACCCAGTTCGTCACACCACGCCTGCGTGACGGACGGCTGCCCGTCGGTGTAGGGATCGCGGGGCCCTCGATCCGCATCGCGCGCAGTCACCCCGCGTATATCGAGCGCCTCAAGCAGGCCGGCCACCAGGTGCACGTGTGGACGGTGGACGAAGCCCAGGACGTGGATCTCTGCGTGCGTCTCGGCGTGGACGCCATCATCACCAACCGGCCCCGCGCGGTGCTCGACCGGCTCGGCCGCTGACCCCGCCGTGATCCTTTCTTGCCACTTCCGCCCCATCCGCCCCAAGAACTCCGTGCAGGCGTCTTGACCCAGCTCGCGGACCGGGCCATCCTCACATCTCGGCCACACCGAAGAAATCCAGCCACACGGCTACAGGGAGTGCTCCGGCGCGTTCGGTACGTATTCGATCGTTTCGAGTGCGTCACCCGTCATGGATTGGCCGGTTTCCGGTTCAGGCCAATGGGGCATCCACACCGTGGCGTGGGGCGAAGGAGGTCTCGGGGGTGGCGTTGGTGGTGGCACAGGAGGTGCCCACGTCGTCGAGCATGGCCGTACCCCATGGCCCTGCGGGCGTGGGGAAGGCGAGGCACCGTATGCGCACGCAGTTGCGCGACGGGGGCGTGGCGGACACGGTCATCGACGATGCCGTACTGATCCTGTCCGAGCTGTTGAGCAATGCGTGCAAGCACGGTCGGCCGCTCGGCGACGCCCTCGCCGGCGACGGTGCCGTGCGTGCCGCGTGGCGGGTGGACCCGTGCGGCCGGCTCGTTCTTGAGGTCACGGACGGCGGCGGTCCGACCCGCCCGGCGCCGGCCACCCCGTCGGTCACGGCGCACGGCGGCCGGGGGCTGAACATCATCACCGCGCTGGCCGACGACTGGGGCGTGCGCGACGAGGTGCCGGGAGAGGTCACGGTGTGGGTCGTCGTCCATGACGACGTGTACGACCCGGACGCGGGAGCCGGACACCGGCGCGAGGACTTCGCCCCGCGCGCGACGGCTCCCCCGATCTCCCGCATCACGGGATTGGACTTCGCGGACGTCTTCGACGACCTCGACTGAGGGCGGGTCCGGGCCGGGGACGAGCCCGGGCCGGGGGACGGTCAGGGCCAGGGGACGGTCAGGGCCGAGGACCCTCACCGGTCAAGGAAGGCCCTTCCCCCTTCAAGGACCGTCGCGGAGAAAGACGGTCACGGGGTGAAGGACGACCCGGATCGGCGATGCCCCCGGCCGAGGGCCGCCTTCTCTTACTGCCCGCGGTGTCCGCGGTTGTCCACAGCCCGGCACGTTGTCCACAGGTTCCCGTCGGCTGCGGCATGAACGGCTAGGCTCGCGCCCGTACGAGACGAGCCGTAACCGGGAGACACCCACGATGGCCAAGAAGCGACCTCAGACGAAGGCCAAGCGCCCTCAGCTCACGGACGGGCAGATCCCGGTCGTCGGCGCCCGTGAGCCCTGCCCCTGCGGTAGCGGCCGCCGCTACAAGGCGTGCCACGGCCGCGCCGCCGCGCATGCCGTGACCGAGCTGGTGCACCGCCCGTTCGAGGGTCTGCCCGGCGAGTGCGACTGGGTGGCGCTGCGCGAACTGGTGCCGGCCGCCACCGTCGAGCTGACGCTCAAGGACGGCCTGCCCGAAGGGGTCCCGTCGGTCACCCTGGCCACGGTGCTGCCGATGGCCTGGCCGGCGCTGCGCCGCGACGACGGCTCGGTCCTGATCGGCCTGCAGAACGACACCTCTTCCGGAGACATCAGCCGCGATCTCGCCGACACCCTGCGGCGCGCACTCGCCGCGGAACCGGGCACCCCCGTCCAGGCGCGGCGCGTGCCCGCCGACAGCCCCCGGCTGCAGGACCTGCTGGCTCCCGAGAGCGCGTTCGAGCCGGTGGTGCACAGCGGGTTCGAGTTCTGGGTCCCGGATCCGGAAAACGCCACGCCGGAGGTCACCGCCTCCCTGGAGCGGGCCAACGCTGCCGCCATCCCGACCGTCAAGCTGTCGGGCGTGGACTCCGCGTACTGGTGCGAGACGCCCGAGAAGAACCATCTGCGGTGGGTCATGCCGTATTCCGAGGAGCAGCTTCTGGACGCTCTCGCGCGACTGCACGCGGCGGGCCGGTCCTCGCTGGGCGAAGGCACCCGCCTCGTGGGCTCCTTCCGCGCTCACGGGCTCACCGTGCCGGTCTGGGACCTGCCCAGCGGGGTCGGCGCCGAGGACGTGGAGAAGCCGGCCGCCGAGTTCGCCGAGCGGCTCGCCGCCGCACTGGACACGGACGCGCCGCTCACCGCCGACGAGCGCCGTGCGCGCGGAGGGCTGACGAACCGCCAGGTCACCCTCAGCTGAGGCACCGGCGCATCCTCGGGTTCCGTCGGCGGCCGACCGGCGGAACCGCCCGGTCCGGCACCACCGGTTTCCTGCGCAACTCCCGGCGCGGGCAGGCCAGTCGGTGACCGGAAAGCCGAGATCGAATTTGCGAACCGCCGATCTCTTGTTACCGTTCCATTAGCCCGGTTGCTGGTGCATCCCCCGTCGCCAGCAACCGGGTCTTTGCGTGCGGGTCACCGTTCACGCAGTGCGACCGCCGGCCCCACGGCCCGTCTCCGTCTGCTCCTTGCACGCCGCTACCGGCCAATCGTCGCCCCCCGCCGCTCAGTTGCTCCCGGGCCCAGCAGCGGACGCCCTCCTCCGGCGCCGTCCGCGACCGCGGTATGGGCGCGGGACCGCCCCACTCCCCGCCCACACGGCGCCTCACCCGAAGCGGGCTCCTCACCGGCGGCCACGGCGCAGTACGTCCGCACGGTCCGGCCACCGGCGCCGAGACCCAGCACGGCGACCAGTCCCTCACCGCTGGCGTTGCCATGGCAGGTCGGCGCCCGGGCCTCCTCGCCCTGCGCCGGCACACGGGTCTGTGCCTCGATGCCGTCGGGGGAGGAGAGCGCGGGACCGCACCGCACGGCGGTGGACAGGTGCGGGCCGGGCGGCGACAGGTCTCCGACGGCCGAGGTCCCCGCCCTGCCGCGCCGCCACGTGCGGCGGGATCCGCGAAGCGGCGGAGCCCTCGGGCGCCGAGGGCCCGGAGGCGTACCGCCGGCCGGCCGGGCCCGCGGATTCCAGCGCCGGCGGCAGCACGATCACACAGGCCGCCACGACGCCCGTGAGGGCGAGCGGACGAGCGCTCCGGCCGACCCGGCGCCCGGTACACAGCGGCATGCCCCGGGAAGACAGCGTCCCGGGGCGGCCGGCCCGGCGCGGCGCGCGCCGTTACCCGCTACATTTCGGGCGCGCTCACACCCGAACGGGTGAGGGCCTCGACCACGGCGTCCACCACGGCTTCGACGCCGGGCACCCAGGGGGAGGCCGAGCCGGGAAGTGGCGCGCGCTCCCAGCGGATTCCGCCCTGTGCGGTCTCGGACGGGGGCAGGGCGAGGTAGCCGCCCTCGCCGTGGAAGCGCAGGGAACCGGGGACGAAGTCCTTGGCGTACAGCAGCTCGCCCAACTGCTCCATGGAGTACGGCCGCACCAGGATCGACCAGCGGGCGTGCGAGGCCACGATCGGGCCCAGCCGCATGCCGCGATGGTCGAGCGCGGCAAGGGCCCGGGCGGCCGGCAGGGCAGGCAGGGACACCGCACACGGGGCATTGCCGCCGGTGGCCAGGATGATGGGCGCCGTCGGCCGGTTGCTCCACCACCAGCGCACCATGCGCGCGTCGGTGGTGGCGGCGAGGAGGCCGGGGTCGAACGGGTGGGCACCCGGCACTGTGCACTCGGGGTCGGGGCAGCCGCAGCGGGACCGGCCCTGCGGGTCGGCCGCCACGCCGGGGAGTACGGGCCACTGCCATTGCGCCGCGTAGGTCAGGGCCGCACCGATCAGCTCAGGCCCTCCGTCGCCGCGTCGGGACAGGAGCTTGCGTCGCCTTCCGAGGATCTCGCGCATATGCGCTCGTTCCTTTCCGTTGCACGCCTGGCAACACCGTGGACCACATCACGTCATGTGTCGATCACTTCACTGTGCGTACCTGTTGGCGCATCACACCCCCGCGCCGGGCAGGGGGAACCCCTATGGGCCGAGCATGGGCTGCCTCCGCGGCCGTTCCGCCCATACTGCGTCTATCAGAAGTACGGGCGTGGCGTGGGGGTGGCGAAGTCTGGCGTTTGCCGTCGCGCGTGTTTCTCTCCGCCTCCGCCACGGGAGGATGGGGCACGGTCGTCGGTGGTTATGACGCCCGGGTCCGTCGCCAGGTTCCCGAGCGGTTTCCCACCACCACTGGCCTTCACCGAGTACGTACCCATCACGACCGCTGTGACGCTTCCGTCGAGCAAGGCCAGTCGACCGCAATATGCCTCCCCCTGAGGCAGTTTCAAGCCAACTTCGCTTTTCGGCAAGAGGTCTGCGAGGAGTTCCCTTCAACCTCACGGACACCAGGAATCCCAGCAGGACAATGCTGGACATCTCCTCACGAGTACGTGTACATGTGGAGACACTGCCGGCGACGCAGAACGACATGGGGGTTTGCGATGCTTTTGAGCAGTACATACCGTCCGGAAAGCCGGACGCCATGAACGCCCCGCACCCTCCGAAAGTGGCCGGAATCGATTCAACGGTTCCCGCACCCGCACACACTGTCGCGTCCGTCACGGGTACCTCACCCGCCCCTGCGGCAAACCTCCAGAACGCACCCGGCGCGCTTCTCCAGGACCGTCTCGCCGGCTGGGTCTCCGACCTCACGACCCTCCACGAACTCACCGAACGCCTGCTCCGCGCGAGCACGCTCGACGACGCGCTCCAGGAACTGCTGCGCGCGGGAGCCGCACTGGTCGGCGCGCGGCGCGGTCTCGTGGCCCTGGAACCCGCCGACGGGCTCGGCCCGGTCACCACCATCGGTCTCGGACTGGCCCGCGCCGATCTCGGCCACATGGAGACGGTGCCGCGCAGTTCCCTGTCGTACGGCAGGATCCTGGACGGCCTGCACGGCGCCGACGACGGCATCGCCGAGCCCGACCTGTTCGCCGAAAAGGGACTCGACCCCCGGCACCGCGAGGTCGCCGCCCGCCTCGGCTACGCCGCCAGCTTCACTCTCCCCCTCACCACCGGGGCCACCGGACGGCTGGGAGCCGCGGTCTGGCTCTACGACGAGCCGGCCGAACCGTCGGAGCGGCAGCGTCACCTCGTCGGCCTCTACATCCGCCAGGCCGCCGAGCACCTGGCCCACCTGCTCGAACTCGAGCGCACGCGCGCGTCCATGGCCACGATGGCCGAGGAGCTGCTGCCCTCCCGCCTCCCCCGGGTCGCCGGTGTCCAGCTCGCCGCGCGGCACCGCACCTCCCCGCGCGGGGGCGGCGACTGGTACGACGCGCTGCCGCTGCCCGACGCCGCGCTCGGTCTCGCCGTCGGCTCCGTCACCGGGTCGGGGCCCAGCGCGGTCGCCGCGATGGGCCGGCTGCGGGCGTCGCTGCGCGCGTATGCCGTGATGGAGGGGGAGGATCCGGTCGCCGTCCTGTCCGACCTGGAGCTGCTGCTGCGGCTCACCGAGCCCGCCCGGTCGGCCACCGCCCTGTTCGGCTACTGCGAGCCCTCGCTGCGCCGGATCACGCTCGCCGGGGCCGGGCACAGTCCTCCGCTGCTGCTCGGGGACCGCCGCACGGAGTTCGTCGAGACCTCGGTCTCCGCCCCGCTGGGCATGCTCGCCTGCTGGGAGGCGCCGAGCGTGGAGGTCCAGGCGGAGCCGGGGGAGACGGTCCTGCTCTACACCGACGGACTGCTGCACCGCACCGGCGATCCCACCGACCGCGCCTTCGCGCGGCTGCACGCGGCTGCGGCGGGAGTGCCCACGGCACTGCGCCGGGACCCCGGCGCAGTCGCCGACCACGTCCTGCGCGCGGTGCTGCCGGAAGGGGCCGACACCGCGGACTCCGCCGAGGACGTGGTGCTGCTCGCGGCGCGGTTCGCCTAGCCGTCCCGGCCACGGTCCGCCGACCGTCCGGGATCACCGTCCGGATCCGCTCGGGACCATGGCACGCCGACCCCCGGAGCCCTTGGCCCGGTGATCTTGCGTGCGGCCTCGGTAACAGGTCCTTCCCCGGTTCGTCCGTTTCCGCACGACCGTACGATGGGGGGTGGTCCAGTGCCGTATCGAGGAGGATGACCGTGGCGGACGAGCTGCCGGAGACCCCGGAGACTGCCGAAGAGGAGCCCGTCAAGCAGCGCAAGAACGGCCTGTACCCGGGCGTGTCCGACGAGCTGGCCGAGAGCATGAAGAGCGGCTGGGCCGACACCGAACTGCACGGCCTGGAGCCGATCGCGCAGGCCGCTCGGACCGCTGCCCGCCGCGCGGCGCTGTCGGTCCGTTTCCCGGGTGAGCGTCTGGTCGTTCCCGCGGGCAACCTGAAGACACGTTCCAACGACACCGAGTACTCCTTCCGGGCGTCGGTCGAGTACGCGTACCTCACCGGAAACCAGACGGAGGACGGGGTCCTCGTACTGGAGCCCACGGCCGGCGGCCACAAGGAGACGATCTACCTCCTGCCCCGCTCCGACCGGGAGAACGGTGAGTTCTGGCTGGACGGGCAGGGCGAGCTGTGGGTGGGCCGCCGCCACTCCCTCACCGAGGCCGAGAAGCTGTACGGCATCCCCGCATCCGACGTGCGCGAGCTGACCGAGGCGCTGCGCGAGGCCACCGGACCGGTGCGGGTCGTACGCGGTCATGACGCCGGTGTCGAGGCTGCCCTGACGGACAAGGTCACCGCCGAGCGCGACGAGGAGCTGCGTGTCTTCCTCTCGGAGATGCGGCTCGTCAAGGATGACTTCGAGATCGGCGAACTGCAGAAGGCCGTCGACTCCACCGTGCGCGGCTTCGAGGACGTCGTGAAGGTCCTCGACAAGGCCGAGGCGACCAGTGAACGCTACATCGAGGGCACGTTCTTCCTGCGTGCCCGCGTGGAGGGCAACGACGTCGGCTACGGTTCCATCTGCGCCGCGGGCCCGCACGCCTGCACGCTGCACTGGGTGCGCAACGACGGCCCGGTCCGCTCCGGCGACCTGCTGCTGCTGGACGCGGGCGTGGAGACGCACACGTACTACACGGCCGACGTCACCCGCACGCTGCCGGTCAACGGCACGTACAGCGAACTGCAGAAGAAGATCTACGACGCCGTGTACGACGCCCAGGAGGCCGGTATCGCGGCGGTGAAGCCAGGTGCCAAGTACCGGGACTTCCACGACGCCGCACAGCGGGTGCTGGCCGAGCGGCTCGTCGAGTGGGGTCTGGTCGAGGGGCCCGTGGAGCGGGTGCTGGAGCTGGGTCTGCAGCGCCGCTGGACGCTGCACGGCACCGGTCACATGCTCGGCATGGACGTCCACGACTGCGCCGCCGCGCGGACCGAGACGTACGTCGACGGCACGCTGGAGCCCGGCATGGTGCTCACCGTCGAGCCGGGCCTGTACTTCCAGGCCGACGACCTGACCGTGCCCGAGGAGTACCGGGGTATCGGTGTGCGCATCGAGGACGACATCCTCGTCACCGAGGACGGCAACCGGAACCTCTCCGCCGGACTGCCCCGGCGGTCGGACGAGGTCGAGGCGTGGATGGCGAGCCTCAAGCACTGAAGCACCCGCACCCACACGGTGGCCGGGCACACGCGCGCGTGTGCCCGGCCACAGCCGTCGCTACACGGCGACGAGAGGGGCCCCCTTGCGCCATTTGAGGATCTTGTCGAAGCTCACCACCGCGCCGCCCCGGCCCGGCTTGTTGCCGATGTGGACATGATCAGCCAGCTCCTGGATGAGACACAGACCCCGGCCGTGCTCCGCCTCGGACGGCGCGGGTCGGGCCTGCGGACGGGAACGGCCGCCTCCGGCCGCGGCGGGGAAACCGGGCCCCGCGTCCGCGACCTCGATACGGCACTTCTCCCCGTCGAGGTAGGCGGTCACCCGGTACGCCTCCGAAGTGCCGCCCCGCACGGTGTCCCCGCCGTGCTCGACCGCGTTCGCGCAGGCCTCGCTCAGGGCGACGGAGAGCTCGTAGGAGATGTCGGGGTCGACGCCCGCGGTCTCCATGGCGCCGAGCAGCAGGCGCCGGGCGAGCGGCACGCTGGCGGCATCGCGCCGCAGATGGAGTGACCACCAGATGCTCATGCTCCAGCCTCCTGGCTGCGGCTCGACATACCGTTACGTATTGCCCTGAGTGCCCGTCGGTAAGCGTGAAGTTGTTGTGACGCCGCCCATATGGCGGGTGTGGCGTGGAGCCGAATGGTGTATGCGGAGCGGCCGGCGGCAGATGTGATCTTCCGGTCTTACCTCATCTTGCGGACCTGCCTGACGGCGACCGGCGGGCCGGTGCGATGATGAGGCCGCCATGCCTGCCCCCCATCCGCGTATGACGCGCTCCGGACGAGGACTGCGGATCCTGCGGGCCGCGGTCTTCGCCGCGGTCTGCGTCGTGCTGGCCGGGGCAGGTCACACCCTCGCCTCCCGAGCCGCCGTTCCGCTGTGGACGCTGGGCGCGGGGTTCCTCGGCGTGGTCGCGGTCGCCGCCCCGCTCGCCGGACGCGCGCGTTCCCTGCCGGGTGTCGCGGCGATGCTGGCGCTCGGCCAGACGGCACTGCACACGCTGTTCGGCCTGGGGCAGCACGGCACACCCCCCACGGGCGCGCCGTCCGACGCCGCGCTGGTCGAGCAGGCCGCGCGGCTGCTGTGCGGAACCCCCGCGGCGGGGATCAGCCCCGCACGGGCCGAGCGCATCCTCACCGATGCGCGTGTCCACCCCCGCGGGGTGGACGCCCACGCGGTGGACGCCCTGTCGGCCGCCGGGGGCTCTCCGGCGGCACTTCTGCCGTCGCTGCCGATGCTGCTCGGCCACCTCCTCGCAGCGATGGCCGCGGGATGGCTGATGCGCCGCGGCGACCTGGCGCTGCTGCGGCTGGCCGAACTGTCGGCGCACGGTGTCGCCGAGGGCGCCCTCGTACGGTCCCTCCGCGCGGCGCTCACCCTGGTGCGTGCCCTGCGCGCCGGACTCCCGGGAGCACCACGGGAGGTGCCGCGTACGGCGCGTACCGTTCCGCTCGCACCCCCGGCGCCCCGGACCCGCGCCCTGCAGCACACGGTGATCCGCCGGGGCCCGCCCGCCGCCGTCACCGCACTCGCGCTCGCCGCCTGACGCGAGGCGACCACCACTCCGCCACTGCCGGTCCTCGGGTCTTGGGCTTTTGGCCTTCCGGTGAGGAGAGGGGCGCCCGCGTGCGGCACGCGTGTGCGCACCGTGGCCCGTGTGCGTCCGGGGCTTCGCGATGAAGTCCCGTCGGCCGTACGCGCGGCGTACCCCTCACCGTCAGTGAACCCCCCAACGAAGCGGAGTGCTTCTGCCATGCAGGCTTCCCGTATCGCCGCCGCCGGTGCCGTCGCCGGTGTCACCGTCCTCGCCCTGTCCTCCCCCGCCCTCGCGCACGTCAGCGTGCAGCCCGAGGGCGAGGCCACGAAGGGCGGCTACGCGGTCGTCGACTTCAAGGTCCCCAACGAGCGTGACGACGCCTCGACCACCAAGCTCGAGATCACCTTCCCCACGGACCACCCGCTGGCCTCCGTGATGCCGCAGCCGGTCGAGGGCTGGGACGTCAAGGTCACCAAGTCCGCGCTGGACAAGCCTCTCGAGATGCACGGCAAGAAGATCAACGAGGCCGTCTCCAAGGTCACCTGGACCGCCACGGGCGACGGCATCGAGGCCGGCTTCTTCCAGAAGTTCCCGCTGTCCGTCGGCACGCTCCCCGAGGACGCCGACGAACTCGTCTTCAAGGCCCTGCAGACGTACTCCAACAAGGAGGTCGTCCGCTGGATCGAGGTGCCGCAGGAGGGGCAGGACGAGCCCGACCACCCGGCTCCCGTACTCGCCCTCTCCGAGGCCACCGGGGACCACCACGGCGCCTCGGCCGACGACAAGGCGTCCGACGATGCCGGGTCGGCCGAGGACGCCTCCACCGAGACGTCCGCCGCGTCCGACGAGGGCGACTCCGACGGTACGGACACCGTCGCCCGTGTTCTGGGCGTCGTCGGCATCGTGATCGGCGCGGCGGGCGTCGCCTACGGCGTACTCGCCGGTCGCCGCCGCACCACCGCCTGACCCTCACTCCTCTCCACGGCGCGCACCGGGCCGTCCACGGCCCCGTGGCATCCGGTGCGCGCCGGAGCACTCACCTTCGGGAACCATCCATGCGCAAGAAGACCTTCGCGGCGGCTCTGCTCGCGGCCACCGCCCTCACCCTCTCCGCCTGCGGCAGCGGCAGCGGCGACAGCGGCAACCCCGTCGCCGTGGTGTCCGAGGAGGCCGGCTCGCAGAAGGCGGCCACCGTTCTGGACAGGCCGTTCGAGAAGCCGGACCTCGTCCTGACCGACACCCGGGGCAAGAAGTACGACTTCCGTGAGGAGACCGCGGGCCGGCCCACCCTCATCTACTTCGGCTACACGCACTGCCCCGACGTCTGCCCGCTGACGATGAACAACCTCGCCGTGGCGAAGAAGCAGCTTCCCCGGGACCAGCAGGACGAGCTGCGGATCGTGTTCGTCACCACCGACCCCGAGCGGGACACCTCCGCCGCGCTCGGCACGTGGCTCAAGGGCATCGACGCCCAGGTCATCGGTCTGACCGGCGAGTTCGACACCATCCAGGCCGGCGCCCGCACCCTCGGCATCTCCATCGATCCGCCGCGCGAGGACGACAACGGCAAGACCGTCTCCGACCACGGCACCCAGGTCATCGCCTTCTCCCCGAAGACCGACGGCGGCTACGTCCTCTACGGCGAGGACGCCACCGTCGAGGACTACACCGAGGACCTCCCCAAGATCATCAAGGGTGAGAATCCATGAGCCGCCTGGCGGCCGTGGTCGTCGCCGGGGCGCTGACCCTCGCCGGGTGCGGCGGCACGGACGACTCGGGATCCGGCGACGGCACGGCGGACCTGTCCGTGAGCTCCGCGTACATGCCGCAGCCGGTGTCGGACATGGCTGCCGGTTTCCTCACCATCACCAACGACGGCGACGGCGCGGACCGGCTGACCTCGGTCAGCAGCGATGCCGCCGGTCAGGTCACCGTCCACGAGACCGTCGACGGTGCGATGCAGGAGGTCGAGGCTCTCGACATCCCGGCCCACGGCAGTCTGGTTCTGGAGAGCGGCGGCAACCATCTGATGTTCGAGCAGCTGAAGCAGCGGCCGAAGCAGGGGCAGAAGGTCTCCGTCGAGCTGCGCTTCGACCGGTCCGGCCCCGTCACGGTAGAGATTCCGGTCAAACCGGCCACCTACACCCCGAAGACCGGACACTGAGGGAGCACCCCTGTGACCCAGACCATCGCCCCCCGCGCGCGGACCCTGGTGCTGCTGTTCCTGGCCGTCACCGGCGCACTCCTCGCCTGGGCCGCTCCCGCATCCGCGCATGCCGCGCTGACCGGCAGCGACCCCGGGCAGGGGGCGGTGGTCGACACGGCTCCCACTCAGGTCTCGCTCACCTTCTCCGAGCAGATCGCGGTGAGCGAGGACGCCGTGCGGGTGCTCGATCCCCAGGGCGAGCGGGTCGACAAGGGCGACCCGGCCAACCCGAGCGGTACGACCTACACCGTGCGGCTGCTGAGCGGGCTGCCCGACGGCACGTACACCGTGGCCTACCAGGTCGTGTCGGCGGACAGCCACCCCGTCGCCGGTGCCTTCACCTTCTCCATCGGCGCGCCCTCCGAGACATCCGTCTCGGTCTCCGCCCAGGCGTCCGACGACGGCCTGGTCGGCGGGCTGTACGGCTTCGGCCGGTACGTGTCGTACGCCGGCTTCGTCGTCATGGCCGGCGGCGCCGCCTTCGTGCTCGCCTGCTGGCAACGTGGTTCCGGGGTGCGGGCGGTGCAGCGGCTGGTCGTCTCCGGATGGCTGGCGCTCACCGCGTCCACGCTCGGGCTGCTCCTCCTGCGCGGCTCCTACACCACCTCCGGCAAGGTCGGCGACATCTTCGACCTCGCGCTGCTCGGGGACGTGCTCCAGACCAAGACGGGAGCGGCACTGGTGTCCCGGCTGCTGCTGCTCGCCGCGGCGGCACTGTTCATAGCCGTGCTGTTCGGCGCCTATGACAAGCGGGAGGCAGAGGAGAAGCGCGACCTGACGTTCGGGCTCGCGATCGGGGGGACGGTCGTGGCGGCCGGGCTCGCCGCGAGCTGGGCGATGTCCGAGCACGCCTCCCAGGGCCTCCAGCCGGGTATCGCCATGCCGGTGGACGTGGTGCACCTGCTGGCCGTCGCCGCCTGGCTCGGCGGGCTCACCACGCTGCTCACCGCGCTCTTCCGGGCACCCTCCGAGACGCCGGTCGGCCGGGACTCCGTCCAGCGGTTCTCGCGCCTCGCCTTCGCCGGCGTGATCGCGCTGGTCGCCACGGGGATCTACCAGAGCTGGCGGCAGCTCGGCTCCTGGTCGGCCTTCACCGACACCCGGTACGGGCAGCTGCTCCTCGTCAAGATCGGGCTCGTGGTGGTGCTGGTCGGGATCGCCTCCGTCTCACGGCGGTGGACCGCACGGCTGGCGGAAGCACCCGCGGCGGTCGGCTCCGCCTCCGCGAAGGCGACCGAGTCGCAGCAGTCCCGCGCCCAGGACGTCGTCACTGCCGGGCAGGCCGGAAGGACCGAGGACACGAAGGACGCGAAGGCGGAGCCCGGAGCGGAAGGGACGGCCGGAACGGGATCCGCACGGGCCGCTCAGCTCTCCCGGCAGCGGGCCGCGATGGAGACCGCCCGGCAGAAGCGCCTTCGGGACGCCGACCCCAACCGCTCGGGTCTGCGCCGCTCCGTACTCGCCGAGGCGGGCATCGCCGTCGTCCTGCTCGCCGTCACCACCGTGCTGACGCAGACCGAGCCGGGACGCACGGAGCAGGAGGCCAAGGCGGCCGCCGCCTCGTCCTCGGCGTCCGCGTCGACCGGCCAGGGCACCGGCGCGGTGACCCTCAACATGCCCTTCGACACCGGCGGCACGAACGGCAAGGGCGTCGCCACGATCGACCTCGAGCCCGCACGCGTCGGCGACAACGTCATGCACGTCTACGTGGAGGGCACGGACGGCCGGCCCTTCGACATCCCCGAGGTGAAGGTCGCCTTCACCCTCTCCTCCGAGGCCATCGGCCCGCTGCCCGTCGTCCCCGACCACCTCGCCACCGGGCACTGGTCGGCGAGCGGAGTGCAGCTCCCCATGGCGGGCGACTGGAAGATCGAGGTGACCGTGCGCACCTCCGATGTCGACCAGGTGACCGTCTCGAAGAACGCGCAGATCGGCTGACCACCATGGCTGAACAGACCATTCCGCAGGTTCGCACCCCGGAGGCATCCCAGAGGGAGCACGTCGGCCGGGCCGCCGGGCAAGGCATCTCCCGCCGTCGGCTGCTGGGCACGGCAGGCGCCACCGGACTGGTGCTCGGCGCGGCGGGCGGAGCCGTGGGATACGCGTCGGCGCCCGCCGGAGCCACTCCGCTGGCATCGGTGGGCGACAGCCGGGTGCGGTTTCACGTGAAACACCAGCCCGGCATCACGCAGCCGCTCCAGGCCCGGGGCCATCTCGTCGCCTTCGACCTCGCACCCGGCACCGGCCGCAAGGAGGCGGCCGCACTGCTGCGCCGCTGGTCGGACACGGCCCGCCGGCTGATGGCGGGCGAGCCGAGCGCACACGGCGACACCGATGTGGCCCGGGACGCCGGCCCTTCCTCGCTCACCCTCACCTTCGGCTTCGGTCACAGCTTCTTCGGACGCACCGGGCTGGAGAAGCGACGCCCGGTCGCCCTGGACCCTCTGCCCGACTTCTCCTCCGATCACCTCGACAAGGCGCGCAGCAACGGCGATCTGTGGGTGCAGATCGGCGCTGACGACGCCCTCGTGGCCTTCCACGCACTGCGGGCCGTACAGAAGGACGCGGGTTCGGCGGCCAGGGTGCGCTGGCAGATGAACGGCTTCAACCGCTCACCGGGCGCCACCGCGCACCCCATGACCGCCCGCAATCTGATGGGCCAGGTCGACGGCACCCGTAATCCCAAGCCCGCCGATGCCGACTTCGACCGGCAGATCTTCGTACCGGAGGAGGGCGAGCCCGCCTGGATGGCGAACGGCTCCTACGTCGTCGTACGTCGTATCCGCATGCTGCTGGACGACTGGGAGAAGCTGTCGGTCAAGGAGCAGGAGCACGTGATCGGGCGTCGCAAGTCCGACGGGGCACCGCTGTCCGGGGGCGACGAGACGTCCGAGATGGATGTGGAGAAGACCGACGCCCAGGGCAATCTGGTGGTGCCCATCAATGCCCACGCGAGGATCACCCGACCCGACCAGAACGGAGGGGCGGCGATGCTCCGCCGCCCGTTCTCGTATCACGACGGCATCGGCACGGACGGGGTGCCGGACGCGGGTCTGCTGTTCATCTGCTGGCAGTCGGATCCGTTGCGCGGCTTCGTTCCGGTACAGCGCAAGCTGGACCGGGGCGATGCGCTGACACCGTTCGTCCGCCACGAGACGAGCGGGCTGTTCGCGGTCCCGGGCGGTGCGGCGGAGGGTGAGTATGTGGGTCAGTTCCTGCTGGAGGGGTGAGAACGGCCCGGCGTCACCCCTGAGAGCTTTCCGGGCGTTGCCGTCGGCGTGGGCCCATTAGGGTGAGGACATGCCAGCGAGCTATGCGTATCTCGGCCCAGAGGGCACCTTCACGGAGGTCGCCCTGCGCACGCTTCCCGAGGCGGCGACCCGCGAGCTGATCCCCTACGTGTCCGTGCAGTCCGCGCTCGACGCGGTGCGGGTCGGCGAGGCCGAGGCGGCTTTCGTCCCCATCGAGAACTCGGTCGAGGGCGGGATCACCACCACCCTCGACGAGCTCGTCGCGGGCACCCCGCTGATGATCTACCGCGAGGTGCTGCTGTCGATCACCTTCGCGCTGCTCGTCCGTCCGGGCACCAAGCTGTCGGACGTCAAGACGGTCACCGCCCACCCCGCCGCCCAGCCGCAGGTGCGCAACTGGCTGAAGACGCATCTCCCGGAAGCCGTCTGGGAATCGGCCGCCTCAAACGCGGACGGTGCACGCCTGGTCCAGGAGGGCCGGTACGACGCCGCCTTCGCCGGTGAGTTCGCGGCGGCCCGGTACGGCCTGGAGGCTCTGGAGACGGAGATCCACGACGCGGAGAACGCGCAGACCCGGTTCGTGCTGGTGGGCCGTCCCGCCCGGCCGGCGGCGCCCACGGGCGCCGACAAGACCTCCGTGGTGCTGTGGCAGCGTGATGACCACCCCGGTGGCCTGCGCGACCTGCTGGGCGAGTTCGCCACACGGGGTATCAACCTGATGCTGCTCCAGTCCCGTCCGACCGGTGCCGGTATCGGTAACTACTGCTTCTGCATCGATGCCGAGGGCCATATCTCGGACCGTCGGATGTCCGAGGCGCTGATGGGGCTCAAGCGGATCTGCCTGCAGGTGCGCTACCTCGGTTCGTATCCGCGCGCGGATGTGCGGCCGGGGGAGGTGCGGCCACCGTTCCCCGGCACGTCGGACGAGGAGTTCGTGGGGGCGGCGGACTGGGTGGCGCGCTGTCAGGACGGCCGTTTCTGAGGAGCACATCGACCCTGGGCCCGGTCCTACCTGCTGATTTTCGTTATCCACAGAAGTTATCCACAGGTCCGCTTCTCGACCTGGGGACAAGTCGACACCGAAGTCCACTTTGGTCGACAAATCGCCCTTCGATACATGATCGGGTTCATCGTCCCGCACCTCGCCCTTCGTCCATTCTTTTCCTTTGGTCAACCCTTTGAGGCGAACCCTTTCCACTCAAAGGTGGCCATAGAGGCGGTTTGCGCCGGGAATCCCCAGCATCGGCCGAGCGTCTCGGAGTGATCAATTCCGTAGTCCACAGATTTTCCCCACACCCTGTGGATAACTTTGCCAAGGTGAGGGAACCTGTGGACAACCGAACCCCAAGTCCCCTTTCACGCAAGGGATTCCGGTCAACCGGCAGCCCATGGACTGACCCGTTCAAGGGGCGGCGTCGCTTCCATTGACCTCACGGAACACAACGCGCATTTACCTCATAACGGAACGCGATCCGTTCCCTCGCCCAAGTCAGTCGTGGGCCGTCATCCCGCACCGGTAGCCTTGACCGCGTGATTGACCTTCGCCTGCTTCGTGAGGACCCCGACCGTGTGCGTGCTTCGCAGCGCGCCCGTGGAGAGGACGTCGCGCTCGTCGACGCCCTCCTGTCTGCCGACGAACGACGCAGGTCGTCCGGCGTGCGCTTCGACGAATTGCGCGCCGAGCAGAAGTCGCTCGGCAAGCTCATCCCCAAGGCGGCCGGAGACGAGAGGGCCGGGCTGCTGAGGAAGGCCGAACAGCTCAAGGCCGACGTGAAGGCCGCCGACGCCGACCGGGAAGCCGCCGCCGCCGAGACCCAGGAACTCCTGCTCAGACTGAGCAACCTGGTCCACCCCGACGTGCCCGTCGGCGGCGAGGAGGACTTCCTCACGCTGGAGACGCACGGCAGCGTCCGTGACTTCGGCGCCGAGGGCTTCGAGCCCAGGGACCACCTCGAGCTCGGCCAGATCCTCGGCGCCATCGACGTCGAGCGCGGTGCCAAGGTCTCCGGCTCGCGCTTCTACTTCCTCACCGGTGTCGGCGCCCTGCTGGAGCTCGCCCTGGTGAACGCGGCGATCGCGCAGGCCACCGCGGCCGGCTTCACGCCGATGCTGACCCCGGCGCTGGTCCGTCCCCAGTCCATGGCGGGCACCGGCTTCCTCGGCCAGGCCGCCCAGGACGTCTACCACCTGGACAAGGACGATCTCTACCTCGTCGGCACGTCCGAAGTGCCGCTCGCCGCGTACCACATGGACGAGATCATCGACGCCGGCCGGCTGCCGCTGCGGTACGCGGGCTTCTCTCCCTGCTTCCGCCGCGAGGCCGGCTCGCACGGCAAGGACACCCGGGGCATCTTCCGCGTACACCAGTTCGACAAGGTCGAGATGTTCTCGTACGTCGCTCCTGAGGACTCTCAGGCGGAGCATCAGCGGCTGCTGGAGTGGGAGAAGCAGTGGCTCACCTCGCTGGAGCTGCCGTTCCGCGTGATCGACGTCGCCTCGGGCGACCTGGGCTCCTCGGCTGCGCGTAAGTACGACTGCGAGGCGTGGATCCCCACCCAGGGCAAGTACCGCGAGCTGACCTCGACCTCGGACTGCACCGAGTTCCAGTCGCGCCGGCTGTCGATCCGGGTCCGCGAGGACAAGAAGGTGCGCCCGCTGGCCACGCTCAACGGCACCCTGTGCGCCGTACCGCGCACCATCGTGGCGATTCTCGAGAATCACCAGCAGGCCGACGGCTCGGTCCGCGTGCCGGATGTGCTGCGTCCGTACCTGGGCGGCCGGGAGCTCCTGGAACCGGTCGTCAAGTGAAAGCGGTGTTCCCCTACCGGCTGATCGCCACCGATCTCGACGGCACGCTGCTGCGGGACGACCACTCGGTCTCCCGCCGGACCCGTGACGCGCTCGCCGCGGCCACCGCGGCGGGCGCCGCGCACATCGTCGTCACCGGCCGCGCGGTGCCCTGGACGCGCCCCATACTCGACGATCTCGGCTACACCGGGCTCGCCGTCTGCGGCCAGGGCGCACAGGTGTACGACGCCGGGGCGCACCGGCTGCTGACGTCAGTGACACTGGACCGGCAGCTGGCCGGCGTGGCGCTGGCCAAGATCGAGGCCGAGGTCGGCCCGCTCCACCTGGCGGCCAGCCGCGACGGTCTGGACGGCGAGGTGCTGGTCGGCCCCGGTTACGAGGTCCAGGGCGCGCTGCCCGCGACCCCGTTCACGGACGCCTCCGATCTGTGGGCGGCACCCCTGAACAAGCTGTACATCCAGCACCCGGCCCTGTCCTCCGACGAGCTCGCGGAGGCGGCCACCCGCACTGCGGGCGGTTTCGTCACCGTCACCATGGCGGGCGAGGGCATCGTAGAGCTGCTGCCGCTCGGCCTGTCGAAGGCGACGGGGCTGTCCCTGGCGGCACGTCGGCTGGGCACGAAGGCGACGGAGACGATCGCCTTCGGTGACATGCCCAACGACCTCCCGATGTTCGCCTGGTCCGCACACGGCGTGGCCATGGCCAACGCCCACTCGGAACTGCGAGCAGTGGCCGACGAGGTGACGGCCTCCAACGAGGAGGACGGCATCGCGGTGGTCGTGGAGCGACTGCTGGGCTGAAGCCCG